>NZ_JAIXSV010000309.1 GCF_027484505.1 Asticcacaulis sp. | reverse complement strand
TTGTTGAACCCGGTGATCAACTGCCCGCCATTGCGCCCGGAAGCGCCCCAGCCCACGGACTCGGCCTCCAGAATGGTGACCGACATGCCCTTGGCCGCCAGCTCAATGGCCGTGACCAGGCCTGTATAGCCACCGCCGACGACGCAGACATCGGTCGTGACATCACCCACCAGCGGCGGGCGGGCGGGGGCAGGGTGGGCCGTGGCGGCGTACCAGGAGGGGGCGTGGGGCATGGGGAAACTCAGGACATGGGGCAGGCTATTGGGCGCCGCATTCTGGACCATCCGGGCGAGCGCGGGCAAGCGATGGCGCTTTGGGGAACGTGGAAGACGGCGACAGGAGGCTGCGCCCCTCAACTGAGCGAGGCCGCATGATCGACCTGTTGGTTACCGATGTCGGCTTGCCGGGCGGCCCGACCTGTAGGCGCTTTTCATCACCGGCTACGCGGAAAACGCCTTGCCGAACCATGGGCATCTGGAACTGGGGATGCATGTGATGACGAAGCCTTTCCAGATGGAGAGCTTCGCGCGGAGGGTGGGGGATTTGGTGGCGCGGGGGTAGTTTTGCTCACGGGAAAAGTCGGTGATCGGTCCGGGTTGATAATGAAAGACATATCAATCGCCACCAGGGGGAACTAATATATGCCTCTTCAATCATGGGCCTGAGGTTTCCGATGTTGCGGCGCTTTTCGCTTGTCATGCTTCTGGTCCTTGCTGGTATCGGGCCGGTGTCGGCTGGCGGACGGAATCCTGGCCCATTGGAACTGGCGCTGAAGACCCCGGTGGATGCGCTGCCTGCGTTGCCGGTGGAGGGACCAGTTATATCCCCACCTGAGCCGCCTGAAGCGGCAGAACTGCTGCGCCAGGGGCATGAGGCCGCCCAACTCCAGGGAAGCACGATCGACGTCCCTACTGCGCTGGACCGGTTCCGCAAAGCCGCGGCGCTGGGCAGTTTTGAGGCAGCCAATGAATTTGCCGTCCTGATGCGGATGGGGAGTGCGCCACCCGAACAGAAGGCAAAATCGATACGGATCACGCGCTATCTAGCCGCCAACGGATACGGTGCCGCTGCCTATTCCATGGGAATGCTTGGTTTTATGGGCCGGCTCGGACCCGAAGATGGGCCGCAGGCATCTAAATATTGGTTCAATATCGCCCGTCGTGCGGGCAATGCCGATGCGCTAAAGCTGAACGCGGAGGCGTTGGCAAGGCTGCGGACGACCAGTGTCCTGCCGCCTGGAACAGGCAATGGCGACATGGTGGAGACAGCTTTCACCTTCACGGGAATAACAACGGCGCAGGAAGGCAGCGCTGCCGTGGACAAGACGATCACCACTCTGTTCCAGGGATGGACACAGGCGGACGCTTCCACAGTGACCGTTCACGACAAGACCTACGCCCGCCACATCATGGCCGACGGACAGGGCCGGAAGATCGCCGTGTTTTTCGATGTGACGGATTGGCGCTGATAAACACGGTCGTCAACTAGCTGCCGCCCCGACCTGGAGTTGCTGTTCATCGACGGCTACGTCGAAAACGCCGTGCTGAACCATGGCCGTCTGGGACTGGGCATGCACGTGATGACCATGCCGTTCCAGATGAAGAGTTTCGCGCGGAAGGTGCGGGATTTGTTGGGTCGGGGGTAGGGGTACAGAATGGTTGCTTGTTAGAATGAGGGTTGACCGAACCAGACATCTCCAAACCTGCGTTGCCACATGAGGGAAATTTATAAATGATTTGCTCTCCATAACCGAAGATTAGCGGAATCCATATCGATCCGATGTATATTTCCATTCTCTGGAGCTGGAGGGAATATATGCGACCCAAAAACATCATCATGTTCGAACGACTTGTTCTCGCATCGCTGGCATTGGGTCCTATTCAAACCCTCATTGGTTGGCAGCAATTGATGGCCTTGGGTAGCACCCAGTTTGTGCTGGGAATTCAGGCTTTCACGATCGGCGTCATCCTGCTTTTGACCTTCCTTGTGTCACGTCGGCGAAGCAAAGTGGCCATGTGGATACTCATCGTGATGTTTGTTCTCGGCGTTCCGATGATCATCAAGATGTTCACGGATGGGGTTCTGGTGGGCGCATCTTTGATCACCCTGGCTCAAACCCTGGCGCAACTTCTGGGCATCATTTTGCTGTTCACACCTGCCTCTCGCAGTTGGATGCGAGAAAGGCCAGCATAGGCCTCCAAAGATTTAGGCACCACGCTCAATAAGCAGTTTTCGGTGCCTGGCCTCTTCTGCCGTGTCACGCCCTGTCCCGTTCATGCTCCATGTAAGCCCGCAGCACCCCGTTCATCCGCGTCAGATACCCGCCGCCCTTCGATTTGAAGAACTCCAGCACGTCGGCATCCACGCGCAGCGACACGGCAACCTTGTTCCTGGGTTCCACCCGGCGGGCGGCGTCGAACCATTTGGCATCGGCTAGGGGGGCGGCGTCGGGGTCTTCGGCGACGGCGCGGGCGATGGAAGCGTCATCCATGTCGCGCAGGGCCGAAAGGTCAGGCAATGTCCGGTTCGGGTCCGGCAACCGCCGCGTGATAGGCTTTTAGTTCATCTTCGTTGGCCTTTCTTGCCGAAATCAGGCGGATGGCGTCACCGCGCGGTGTCCAGACGACCGCCAGGACCATGTCGGCCACCACGCCATAGGTCACGAACCGTTCCACATTCCGGTGACAAGCCAATCGGCGCTGAGTTAACCTCTTGCACCCACTTGCCTCCCCCGCGAAAGCGGGGATCCAGGAGCCACAAGCACTGCGCTTAGGTTCCCTTTGGCCCCTGGACCCCCGCTTTCGCGGGGGAGGCAGTGAAGGTGCGAACCCCTGTCTTAGCCCCGAAGGGCGAAAGGGGGAGGGCAGTCGCAGAAAATCCCGCTAACGGCTATGTGCTTGGGTCGAGGGTCTTCTATACATTCAGGATTTGTATATACAATCGAATACACAGACCATCAAGGCTGCCCCACCCCTCACCCCGACCGCAGATATTTCACCGCCGCATCCCGCTCAAACAGGTACAGCAGCGTCCGCAGTGCCTTGCCGCGTTCCGTCTCCAACTCCGGGTCGCGGGTGATGATCAGTTTGGCGTCATCCCGCGCCACGGCTAACAGCTCGCCATGCACCGCGATGTCGGCCAGCCGGAATTCGGGGATGCCTGACTGTTTGGTGCCCAGCATTTCGCCGGCCCCGCGCAGTTCCAGG
>NZ_JAIXSV010000056.1 GCF_027484505.1 Asticcacaulis sp. | reverse complement strand
GGGGAATTATCGCCATCATTGTGCCAAGCCACGACAATCCCTTTTTCAAGGCCGAGGCCGACGGGGCGGCGGCCATGGCCAAGGAAATGGGCTATCAGCCGCTGGTGCTGGTGCATGAGGATGATGCAAACAAGCAATCGCAGCTTGTCGACAGCGCCATCGCCGCCGGTGCAAAAGCCATCATCCTGGATAATGCCGGGGCCGATGCATCGGTGGCGGCTGTTCGGCGCGCGCGCCAGGCGGGTATTCCGTCTTTCCTGATTGATCGTGAAATCACCACGACGGGTGTGGCCATTTCCCAGATCGTGTCCAACAATTATCAGGGCGCACAGTTGGGCGCAGCCGAGTTTGTGCGGCTGATGGGGGAGCAGGGGGCCTATGCCGAACTGCTGGGCAAAGAATCCGACACCAATGCGATGATCCGGTCGAAGGGTTATCACGACATCATCGACCAATATCCCGACCTGCACATGGTCGCACAGCAAACCGCCAACTGGTCCCAGCCCGAAGCCTATGCGGTCACCGAAACCATTCTTCAAGCCCATCCGGCGTTGAAGGGGGTGATCGCCGGCAACGACACAATGGCGCTGGGGGCGTGGGCGGCGCTGGAGGCGGCAGGGCGACGCGATGTGATCGTCGTCGGCTTTGACGGGTCGGACGATGTGCGTGACAGCATCCTGAAGGATGGGATCAAGGCGACCGTCCTGCAGCCCGCTTATCGTCAGGCGCAATTGGCCGTGAAGCAGGCGGATCGGTATCTGCGGACAGGGGCCACGGGGGCGGATGAGAAGCAGTTGATGGACTGTATCCTGATCACCCGCGCCAACGCCGCGCGGCTGCGCAATTTTGCTTTGATCGACCAATGATCCGCGAACCGGGATGGGCATGGGGCCGATGATGAATTTCAAGACCATGGTTGCCGTATCGGCGCTGATCCTGGTGACGCTGTCCGGCTGCAAGATTGTGCGGACGGGCAGTGCTGCCACTGATGGGGCGATACCGGCGGGTGAAGCCGGGGATGGGCCTAGGATCAATGCACTGTTGGACCGCACCTATGATCAGGAACTGCTGCCGTTGATCAAGGCAAAGGCCGTGGAGGCTGGTGACCTGCGGTCGGCCATCGCTGCCGGTCTGGATGCGGCGGGTGCTGCCTATGGCTATCGAGCCATCAGTGACGGTGTGGCCTGGAATTTTGCCGTGAAAGGCGACGGCGTGGTGGTGGCTGACAATCCCCAGGCGCGGGCACGCCGCCTGTCCATCGACATTAATGGTGATGGGGCTGCCGATTTGTCGGTGCAGCTTGGCCCTGTGGTCACAGGCACGGCCCTGCGCGATATCGCACCTTTCTATCGGTTCGGGGATTTCCGGGATCAGATCGAATTTGCCCGGCTGGGTCGGGCGTTGAACGACCGCGCCCTGTCGGGTCTGGCCCGGCCCGCCGACAGCTTGGTTGGGGCCAAACTCAGCTTTACCGGTGTTGCCGCAATCAGCACCGCCCGTGATGAACTGCTGGTGCTGCCGGTCACGCTGGAGGTGGTGCCATGACCCATCATCCTGTCGGCCTGTCGATCAGGGGTGGCATAAAGGTCTATCCAGGCACACGCGCCCTGAAGGGCGTTGATTTTGATCTGCGCATGGGGGCCGTCAATGTCCTGGTCGGGGAGAACGGGGCCGGCAAATCCACCCTGATGAAGGTGATCGCGGGGGTGGAGCCGCTGACCGAGGGCCGCATCCTGATGGATGGGCGGGAATGCGTGTTCCGGTCCAAGGAAGATGCGGTGCGTGTCGGCATCGGCATCGTGTTTCAGGAACTGAACCTGTTCCCCAATCTGACCGTTGCCGAAAACATCTTCATTGGGCGGGAGCCGACGCGTGTCGGCATCGACATTGACAGAAAGGCGCAATCCGATGCCGCCGCCGCCCTGATGGCGCGGCTGGAACAGGATATCCACCCCGACACGCCGGTGGAATATCTGCGGGTGGGCCAGCAGCAGATTGTCGAGATTGCCAAGGCGCTGGCCCAGGATGCGCGCATCCTCATCCTGGACGAGCCGACATCGGCCCTGTCCGCCGCCGAGGTGGAGGTTCTGTTCCGGCTGATTGACGATCTGAAGGCTCAAGGGGTGGGGATTGTCTATATCTCTCACCGCTTGGATGAACTGATCCGTGTGGGCGATTACATCACGGTCCTGCGCGACGGGGTGATCACTGGTGCCCAATCAATGCAGGGGGTCGATATCCCCTGGATCGTGCGGGCCATGATCGGGGACAAGGGCAAGGAGTTTCCCCGGACAGCGCCTGCCAATTTTGGCCCTGAACTGTTTCGGGTCGAGAATGTCAGCTTGCCCCGTTCCGGTGGTGGCTATGTCGTGGACCATGTGTCCCTGTCCCTGCGGGAAGGGGAGATACTGGGCCTGTATGGTCTGATGGGGGCCGGACGGACAGAGTTACTCGAGTGCATCATGGCCCAGCATCCGGTCGCCAAGGGCCGCGTCTTCATCAAGGGAGAGCCCGTTCGTTCCAAGGACGTCACCGGTCGCATCGCGCAGGGTTTGGCCCTGATCCCGGAGGATCGCAAGCGCGATGGTCTGGTGCAGATCATGGCGATCCGGGAGAATCTGACCTTGTCATCGCTGGGGCTGTTCACACGGCTCTGGCACCTCAGCCTGCGGGAAGAGGCGGCGATGGCCGCATCCTTTGTGAAGCGTCTGGCCATCAAAATCGCCAACCCGGAAAACCCGGTCTCGTCCCTGTCCGGTGGTAATCAGCAGAAGGTGGTGATTGGCAAGGCGCTGATGACCGACCCGAAGGTGCTGTTGATGGATGAACCCAGCCGCGGCATTGATATCGGGGCAAAGGCCGAAGTGTTCCGCACCATGCGCGACCTAGCGGCCCAGGGTCTGGGCATCCTGTTCGTCACCTCCGATCTGGAAGAGGTGATGGCGCTTTCCGACCGTATTCTTGTCATGGCCAATGGCCGCATCCAGGGGGAGTTCCCCGGCGGCACCGATGCCGCGACCATCGTCGCGGCGGCCACACCCAATTCCAACAAGGATCACGCCGCATGACCGCGATCCCCTCCATCCGCCGACCCGGCAATCTTCAGGCTTGGTTGCTGCTGGCCCTGCAGGCGCGGACCTTTCTGGCCCTGGTGCTGGTGTTCAGCTATTTCGCCCTGGCGGTGCCGAATTTTCTGTCGGCGGCCAATCTGGTGATTGTCACCAAACATGTTGCCTTGAATGCCTTTCTGGCGATCGGCATGACCTTTGTGATCATCACGCGCGGCATTGATCTGTCTGTCGGTTCCACGGTGGGCCTGTCGGCCATGGTGGCAGGCTGGTTGG
Organism: Asticcacaulis sp.; assembly: GCF_027484505.1. Classification (GTDB taxonomy): domain Bacteria; phylum Pseudomonadota; class Alphaproteobacteria; order Caulobacterales; family Caulobacteraceae; genus Asticcacaulis. Next base: position 3,204 of record NZ_JAIXSV010000056.1, on the reverse strand, counting down.
TCCTGAACGGGGTCGATACGGGCCTGGGCTGGACCATTTATTTCAATACGTTTGAGATCGCCATCCTCACCTGTCTGGTGGGGGTGGCGGTGGGGGCCCTCAATGGCTGGCTGATCACCAGGGCCGGGGTCGCCCCTTTCATCGCCACGCTGGGAACCCTTTATGTGGCACGCGGGGCCGCCCTGCTGGCCTCCGACGGGGCCACATTCCCTAACCTGACGGGCCGGGCCGAGTATGGAACCGACAGTTTCGGCTGGATCGGGGCGGGGACCATCCTGGGTTTGCCATTCCTGATCTGGCTTCTGATCATCGTGGTGGCGCTGGCGGCCTATGTCGCGCGGCGGACGCCGTTGGGTCGCCATATTTACGCCGTGGGCGGCAATGAACGCGGTGCGGCGCTGTCGGGCGTGAAGGTTGGGCGGGTGCAGATGGCCGTCTATATCTTCTCTGGCTTTTGCGCCGCTTTGGTCGGCCTGATCATCGCCAGTCAATTGCAGGCTGCCCACCCGGCAACAGGCGAAACGTTTGAGATGAATGCCATCGCGGCGGCGGTGCTGGGCGGCACCTCGATGTCCGGGGGCAGGGGGCGCATCATCGGCACTGTCATTGGCGCCTTTGTCATTGGCATCCTGTCAGACGGTTTGGTGATGATGGGCGTGTCCAGTTTCTGGCAGACAGTGATCAAGGGCGTTGTGATCATTGCCGCCGTGGTGATCGACCAGGCACAAGGCCGCCTGCAGGCCCGTGTCGCGTTGGCACAGGAGGCGACGGCCAGTCGGCGATAGGCTTCAGGGATGGTGCTTGCATAATCCGCGACTGACCAACGATACTCGAAACCTCAACAATCGAGCTGGCTTATCATCGTGACACGGAATGCTGTTTCCCCACGCGAGGACATGAAGGCGGGGCTGCTGTCCGAACCGCGTCGTCGTCGCATCCTGGAATGGATTCAGGAGGAGGGGGCGGCCCGCGTACGGGACTTGGCTGTCGCGTTCGGGGTTTCTGAGGCGACCATTCGACAGGATCTGGAGCGGTTGGAGCAAGAAGGCCATATCACGCGCGAGCATGGTGGTGCCTTCTTGAACACCGTGCCGGTGCAGGTCAGCGCGCTGACCCTGCATCATCAGGAGAATATGGAGAAGAAGCGCAAGATCGGTGCCTTTGCTGCCTCGCTGGTTCAGGATGGGGAAACCATTATCCTGGATGCAGGCACCACGACCACGGAAATAGCCCTGCGCCTGACCAGCCGTCGTGACCTCACCGTCATCACCAATGCGTTGAATATCGCCCTGATCCTGGGTGCGACGCCGGGCAATGCTGTCCATATGCCTGGTGGGCAGTTCAAGGCCCCGACATTGTCGCTGTCAGGCGACAAGTCGGTCGAATATTTCCGCAATATATTTGCGGGCAAGCTTTTCCTTGCTACGGCGGGTGTGGCGTTGGAAGCCGGGCTGACCTATCCATCCTTTGCCGATCTTCAGTTGAAAGAGGCCATGATAAAGGCAGCAAGCCACGTTTATCTTGTGGCGGACTCAACGAAGATCAACAAATCCAGCTTTACCCGTTTGGGCTCGTTGGATGTGATTAACTCTTTCATCACTGACAGTGACATCACGGACGCCGATGCGGAAGCCTTTCGCCGGCGCGGGGTGGAGGTCATCATCGCAAATTGACTGAACGGGAGATGGCCCAATCGCCTCTTTGTAACTGAAAATGATAGCGCTAACAGTTTAACTTGAAAGGAACTTCCATGCGCCGGTCGGTGATAACCTTGATCATGGGCCTTGTGCTGATTGGCACGCCTGGAGGCATCGTCAGGTCGGCCATGGCCGCAGAGAAGCTATCGGACAGGCCGCAGCGCATGATTGTGCTGTCGGACATGGGTGCCGACCCCGACGACACGCAAAGCATGGTCCGCCTGTTCCTTTACGCCAATGAGATTGAGATCAGGGGGCTCGTGGCCACCACGTCGGTGTGGAAACAATCCGACCCGGCCCCACAATTGATTGAGGCTGTGCTGAATGCTTATGGCGCGGTGCAGCCTAACCTGCTGCTCCATGACCCGCGCTATCCATCTTTGGCCAGCTTGCAGGGCGTGGTCCGGCGTGGTGCCGCTGACTATGGCATGAAGGGGGTGGGCGCAGGCAAGGATAGTCCGGGATCCGACCTGATCCTCCAGGAGTTGCGCCGGCCGGATGACCGCCCGCTCTGGGTGACAGCATGGGGCGGTGCCAATACCTTGGCACAGGCCCTGTTCACGTTGCGCGCGACGGTGACGACCGCTGAGCTTTCACGGCTTCTGTCACGGCTTCGCGTTCACACCATCTCTGACCAGGATGATGCAGGTCCCTGGATACGGCAGAACTTTCCCGACCTGTTCTACATTGTCGCTCCCGGCGGGGATTATGGCGCATCTACCTGGATCGCCATCAACTCCGTCATTCCGGGGATCGACAATAGCCGGATCAGCAATGGTTGGTTGGCGCAACATATTCAGCAAGACCATGGCCCTCTAGGGGCCGCCTATCCCGACGTGGCGTGGGGGATGGAGGGGGACACCCCGTCCTGGCTCAACCTGATCCCGAATGGCCTTAACGATCCCGAACGGCCCGACTGGGGTGGGTGGGGTGGCCGCTACAGGCTGACGACACCCAAAATCGCCATCGACCAGAAGGTCACCTTCATCGATGGTAAGCCGATCCCCCAGGAAACGCGCCCCATCTGGACTAACGCCGATGACAGTTATACCCCGTTTGTAAAGGCGGACTATGGCCGTGCCATGAAACCAGGCGATACGGTGTTCAGCGACGCGAAGGTAACGCTTTGGCGGTGGCGCGATGACTTCCAGAATGATTTCGCCGCTCGTATGGATTGGACGGTGAAGCCCGTTGCCGCATCCAACCACCCCCCGCGCCCCGCCCTTTCGCACCCGGACCGCTTCACCGTGAAATCGGGCCAGGGTTTTGGCCTGGACGCCGGCGGCACCACTGATCCCGATGGTGACAGCCTTAGTTATCTCTGGTTCACCTATCCAGAGGCGGGAACCTTCAAGGGTAAGATCGACATCAGCGCTGAAAACGCCATCGGCGTCTGGGTCAAGGCCCCTATTGTCGACGCGCCGCAGACCATCCATTTCATCTTGCGGGTTTCGGATAAGGGTACACCGTCACTCACGCGTTACCGCCGCATCATCGTCACGGTTAG
>NZ_JAIXSV010000058.1 GCF_027484505.1 Asticcacaulis sp. | reverse complement strand
CGCCCGCTTGACAAGACTCAAGAACGCATACAGAACACTTTGCACAAGTTCATGACTTGTTCACCATTCATGCGCTAAATATTGCCATGTCCGGGGACAAACTTTTGCAGCGGGTGGACCTATGCTGACGACCAAACAACGCGAACTTCTGATGTTCATTCATGAACGCATCAAGGAAACGGGGGTGTCTCCGTCCTTTGATGAGATGAAGGAGGCGCTGGATCTGGCGTCGAAGTCGGGAATTCATCGGCTGATCACGGCCCTTGAGGAACGCGGCTTTATCCGTCGCCTTGCGCACCGTGCACGTGCTCTTGAGGTCATCAAGCTACCGGATCAGGCCACGACCGCCGCTCCGCCGCGCGGGCGTCAGGCCTTTGTACCTCAGGTAGTAGAAGGCACCCGACCCGCCGCCCCGGCCCCGGCGTCCAAACCCGTCAATGACGAAGGCCGCGAACTGCCGCTGCTGGGCAAGATTGCCGCCGGTGTGCCAATCGAGGCATTGGGGGCAGAACGCGACCGTATCCGCGTGCCGGAAATCTTCGTGGGGTCGGGTGAGCACTATCTGCTGGAAATCGAAGGAGATTCGATGATCAATGCCGGTATTCTCGACGGTGATTATGTGATTATCAAGAAGTCGGACTCGGCACAGTCTGGCGAAATCGTCGTGGCTCTGGTCGATGGCGACACGGCCACCCTGAAGCGCCTGCGCAAGAAGGGCGCGTCTATTGCCCTTGAGGCGGCCAATCCGGCCTATAAGACCCGCATCTACAATGCCGACGAAGTGGCCGTTCAAGGCAAGCTGGTCGGCCTGATGCGCCGGTATCACTAAAACGCGTCTTGTTTAGCGACGGCTGCACCCCATATCGCTCTCGTGGAGGATGATATGGGGTTTTCCGTTCTTTATGCGATACTCATGGCCTATGGCGTTGCCATTTTATTTCCGGAAACCTGGATTGGTCGCTACCTCAAAGGTCTTCTGATCGACCGTCTGGCCATGTGGCTTAACACGCTGACATGGTCGAAAGTGGTGTTCGCAGTGGCGTTTGTCGCCACGGTTGTCTCCTTCGCTCCGGCGTTTCCGGCTGAGGTCGTGTTCCTGGTCGCCGCAGATACCGCCCTCTATGCCGAAATTGCGGCCATTCTCATGCTGAGTCAGGTTCTCAGCCACATCCGAGCGTTTCCGCACCGGGTCAGACTCTGGGTAAGCTACAAGATCGCGCGGCCTCTGCGTCTGGCTATTAAAGGTGCCCGTCAGCACAGGTCCAGACCGTCACGCGAAGCGGGATCGGGGCAGACAGATGCGGAAGACCGAACGGCGGGCCTAGAGCCTTCGTCGGCTCAGTTGAGCCGCCGAATGGCTCTAATTATTTCTAACGCCTCATGTTTTTTTCCGAAAAGTGGTGTCCACTTTTCGGCATGAGGCTCTAATGTACCCATGACCTCTGACCTCTCAAAGGTTTGGCGGCTTTAATGCGCCAGTGTTTCGAACCTGATCGCGTCAGTTCCATAGCCCCCAAGCGCTCGAAGTCTGAGGCGATAATGCGGTTGACCCCGGCGCAGTTGGCTGGCCATTCGGTTACCTGAGATCGCAGGACGACCAGATCGGCGGATTGGCACAGGGCCTCTAGCCGTTCTGCTTTGGGGGCCTTGCGACCAAAGGCGAAACCGACGCGGTAAGGCGCGTTGGCCTTGGGCAGACAAACATAGCTTTTGCACACATAGTCTTGCGGGACCCTCACAGGGGCGTCGCTCAGCGCGTAGTGTTTCAGCCAGAGTTGATAGCCATACTGGCGCACAGTGGGACGCAGACTATAGGCCGTGTTTTTGACGCGGATCGCCGCATTGCTGCCTTCGGCCTCCAGCCAGATATCCGGTGCTGTCTCGCGCGGCCAGTAGATGACGGCCAGAGCCGCCAGTAGCCCGATCCAACGCGCCCGACCGCGAATCAGACACATCCACAAGACTCCAGTTGTAGACAGGACCAGAGCCAGATTGGCCGGGGCCGCCACCGTCAACACCGCACCGGGCAAATCTGCCACAAAGCCTGCGATGGCTGCGATTACAGACAGGCCCTGCTGCGCCACCCACAGAACGGCTGTCCCCAAAGGGGTGGCACTCAGCACGGTGCCAAGAGCCAGAGCCGGCATAACGATAAAGCCGGTTATGGGGGCTTCGAGCAGATTGCTGAGCAGGCCATACATCTGAGCGCGGCTGAAATAGAAGACGCCGAACGGGGTGGTGGCCAACCCGGCCACCGTTGAAGCCAGCACCGAGACCTTCAGTCCGTGCCACAAGCCCTGCCAGCCGCGCACCCACCACGGCACGTCGAGTTCGCGCACAGGATTGCGCGACACTTCGGCCAAGGCCAGAAGCGCCGCCGTGGCGCAAAACGACATCTGAAAGCCCGGTTCCAGTACGGCTTCGGGCATTAGCAACAATACGATGATGGCCGCAATGGCCAGGGCACGTAAACTCAATGCGCGGCGATCAAACAAAATGGCACCAAAGGCGACCCACGCAACAACGGCGGCGCGGATGGCCGGAGCCGGTGCGCCCGACAACGCCAGATAAAGCGCCACCGCTATTATCCCTAATACCGCAGCCCATTTCTTGATCGGATATCTCAGCGCGATCGGTGGACTCAGGGCCAGCAGACCCCGGCAGGCGAAGAAGGCAAATCCACCCACAATCGCCATGTGCAGACCAGAAATAGACAGTATGTGCGCCAATCCCGAATCGCGCATGTCTTCAACAAGGTCAGGGGCCAGAAAGGCCTGATGCCCTGTCACCATGGCGGCGGCAAATCCGCCCATGCGGCTATCCTGAACCTGTGTCATCAGACGCTTCGTCACCTCCCAGCGCAGGTGATTGAGCGCTACGATCCGTTGCAGTCGCGCGGGTAAGGGGGGCGTCTCCAAGGTTCGAATGCGGCCAGGCGCAAACCCCACGGCTCCGACCGCATCGAACCAGGCCGTGCGTGCATAGTCGTAGCCGCCCGGAATACTCGGCCCCGGCGGTGGATGGAGGATGGCGAACACAGAGATGGCCTGACCGGGGGCCAGATCCGGCGGCAGGGTGCGCAGGCTGAGACGCACGCGGATAGGCGTCTGTTCCGGCGCTACGGCTGACAGTTTCAACGGCGCCAGCAACAGTTTGGGTTCCGAACTGTCGGTCCCGACTATATCAATAACCACCGCATCGAGATGGAATTGCGTTTGCTGGGACACCAGCACGGGGGCCTGCACGCGCTCGGTGCGCAGTTTGCACAAACCCACACCCAGCGTGAACATCACGACGAACAGAAGGCCGTGGCGAACGACAGACGGCCATTGCCGCCAGCAGGACAGGGCATAGATCCCCCCCGCAACGCCGATTCCCGGTAAAATCCACAGCCAGAGCGGCTCAAAACGCAGGCTCAAATAGACAGCGCATCCCGCGCCCAGAGCCACAGGCAACCAAAGCACCAGACGACCGGTCTGCTGGGCAAGCGAGTGTTGCAAACTCTGCGCCCAATCGACAGACCTGACGTGCGAAAGCCAGACGCGAAGCCGCTGCAATCCCCCACCCCTCGTCTTTGCTGAACACATCCCTGACTTACAAAACACGCCCTTGCGCGGGAGGCAAGAGAGGTGCGGAAATCGCCTCTGCTTATGAAAATAATTTTCACCAGCGATAAAATGATGCGCATGGAAGAGACACTACGACTAAAATCGCGTGGTGTCAGGGTTCACAAAAAATTGTTAAGTCAGACAAGTTGAAACCCTATGCCCCCTGAACTTATGAATACGAAATACGTTTAAAATCATATATATACTGAAATTTTTAATCTGCCTCCACGCCCCCGACACCCCCGTGAAAAGGCTGACGAAAGCGTCAATCCATGCCACCCGACGCCTTGTCGCCTCACTGTCGCGCCGGGACTGATGAAAGAGGCTCTTTTCATTTAGGTTTGCACTTTATATAGCAGGTGCAACGAAAATGCCGTTTGCATTGCACACAAAGATAAGAGGTAAGCACGTCATGACCCAGACACCTCCCGCCAAAGTCACCGTAGGCGACAAGGTCATAGATCTGCCGATCCTGAAGGGCTCGCTCGGCCCAGACGTGATCGACATTCGTAAGCTCTATGCGCAGTCCGATGCCTTCACCTACGATCCGGGCTTTACCTCCACGGCGTCGTGCGAATCGAAGATCACCTATATCGACGGTGATCAGGGCGTGCTGCTGCACCGCGGCTACCCGATTGATCAGCTGGCCTCGCAGTCGAACTTCCTCGAAACCTGCTACCTGCTGCTGCACGGCGAACTGCCGTCGGCCGCTGAGTATGAAAAGTTCGAAAGCACCATCACGCGCCACACCATGCTGCACGCGCAGTTCGACCGGTTCTTCGATGGTTTCCGCCGCGACGCGCACCCGATGGCGATTATGACCGGTGCGGTTGGTGCCCTGTCGGCCTTCTATCATGACAGCCTCGACATCCATGACGCGCAGCAGCGCGAAATCTCGGCGCACCGCCTGATCGCCAAGATGCCGACCATCGCCGCGCGCGCCTTCAAATATAGCGTCGGTCAGCCCTTCGTGCACCCGAAGAACAATCTGTCCTACGCCGAAAACTTCCTGCGCATGTGCTTCGCCGTTCCGGCCGAAGACTATGTGGTTGATCCGGCTCTGGTCCGCGCCATGGACCGCATCTTCATCCTGCACGCCGACCACGAACAGAACGCCTCGACCTCGACGGTTCGTCTCGCCGGTTCGTCGGGTGCCAACCCGTTCGCCTGTATCGCCGCCGGCATCGCCTGCCTGTGGGGTCCCTCGCACGGTGGGGCCAACGAGGAAGCACTGAACATGCTGCGCGAAATCGGCACGCCGGAAAAGATTCCGGAATTCATCGCCGGCGTGAAGGACCGTCGTTACAAGCTGATGGGCTTCGGTCACCGCGTGTACAAGAACTACGATCCGCGCGCCAAGGTCATGCAGACCTCGGCCTACGAAGTTCTGGCCGCCACGGGCCGCGAAAACGACCCGCTGTTCCAGGTCGCCAAGGAACTGGAAGCCGTCGCCCTGAAGGACGAATTCTTCATCGAGCGCAAACTGTTCCCGAACGTCGATTTCTATTCCGGCATCACCCTGTCGGCCATGGGCTTCCCGACCACCATGTTCACCGTGCTGTTCGCTCTGGCGCGCACCGTGGGCTGGATCGCTCAGTGGAAGGAAATGATCGAAGATCCGGGTCAGAAGATCGGCCGTCCGCGTCAGCTCTATACCGGCGCAACGCAACGCGACTTCGTGCCGCTGTCGCAACGCGGCTAAATCCCTTGCTTAAAGTAGAAAAGCCCGCCGGAAATGGCGGGCTTTTTTGTGTTTTATCAGAGTTCTGAGCGGATAACAGGAACCTGAGTCAGACCTGGGTGGCGGCCTCGATCCCCAGACGCGAAGCCTCCAGCCGCAGGGCCTTTTGAGCGGCGCTAAATTGCGCTGACCCGCCGCCATCGCAATTATAGAGGATGGCCAGCGTCAGCTGCTCGTCGATAAAGCTGCGCAGATGGCCGGTGAAGCCGTTGATCCGCCCGCCGTGTGTGCAGTAGCGGCGGCTATCTTCGGTGACACCCAGCCCGACACCAAACCCATAGTTCAGGGGCTCATTGCCCTGTCGCTCCCAAGCCGGCTTGCCATTTTTCAGCAGGGCCGGTGTCATCATGGCTTCAACACTGTAAGGCTTGATGATCTGATGATTGAGCAACGCCGCGTGCCAGCGACAGAGGTCTTCGGTCGTCGAACGGATGGCCCCGGCCCCACGCAGGAAGGTCGGCGATACGGGCAGGTTGGGCAAAAAGCCACCACGCGTCGGCGTATAGCCACGCGTCACGGCATTGGTGACCTCACAGCTCTGGTCGATGGTCGTATTGGCCATGCCCGCGCGCTCGAACAGATGCTTGCGGCAAAAATCGGCAAAGCTCTGACCCGATAAACGCTCAACGATCGACGACAGCAGCGTAAAGCCGGAATTGGAATAGGCCCAGCCCATGCCCGGTGCAAAGCGATAGAGCGGCTTGCCCGCACGGATCAGCTTGAGAATGTCATCGCTGCTGTAATCGCGGGTACGGGCTGCGTCCAGAATGCTGTGGTCCTGACGGTTGATATAGTCGCCTATGCCGGAGGTGTGGCTCATCAGCTGGTGCAGGCTGACCTCAGCGGCGCGCGGGAAATCCGGCAGGAATTTCGATAGCGGATCATGGACATTCAACTGCCCCTGTTCGGCCAGCAGGAGAATGGCCACAGCGGTGAATTGTTTGGTGATCGAGGCGATGCGCAGGCTCGTCTGGGGTGTGATCGAGACCGCACTGTCGATATCCGACTGCCCAAAACCTTTGGAATAGAGCATGACGCCCTTATGCATCACGCTGAGGCTCAGTCCCGGTGTCAGGCGGGTGTCGATCAGGCTTTGCGCCAGCGCGTCCAGCGTTGGCCAGTCTTTCAGCGCAGGTGCGTCACCCATACCGGCGGGCGTGCCTTGCATAGACGGTTGGGGGCGCAAAACGCTACCGCCCAGAGCCGCCAGACTCAAGGCCACCGCCGCACGGCGCGTCATACCCCCCAAAGGATACGAAAATCGGGTCATGGTAAAGGATGTGCTACCGACATCTTAAGCCTGGGTTAACGCCCGAACGGATCACGGGAATATCAAAGCTGGACGTAATAACCGCAGAATTGGGCGAGAATCGGTACGGGGCAAGGGGTATCTCGAGCGCAATCCGATAAAGTGGATACCACTTTTTGGAAAAATTGCGCGACAAAACAGAAGTTTAGAGCGGGATGATGCTTCCATCTAAAATCATCCTGCTCTAGGCACCCCTCTCCTCACATCTCTGTCAGGTTCAGGTGCTGCAAGACGGCTTCGGCGGCGCGAATGGCCGGGGCCGGCTGACCGCGGCCCATCAGGTCGAGGGCGGCGTACTGGGCCTCAGTCTGGGCGGTGCAGAAGGCCGGATCGTCCAGACGCTGACCAAGCGCGGCAACCAGATTGGCCGTTGTACAGTCGTGCTGGATAAATTCAGGGGCCACCCCCTTGCCCGCCATGATGTTGAACAGGGTAACGTGGGCAAGCGGCGACATGTGTTTGAATAGGAAATAGGTCAGGGGCTCGACCTTATAGGCCACGATCATCGGGCATCCGGCCAAAGCCAGTTCGGTCGTCACCGTCCCCGAACAGGCCAGGGCCACGGTCGCGGCGCGCATGGCCGAGAGCTTATCCGTTTCGCTGTCAATCAGGTGCAGCGGGGCCTGCACGCCCGCCAGCCCGTCGCGCACCTGATCGCGCACCGTGTCGGCCACCGGCACGACAAAGATCAGTTCGGGACGCTGGCGCGACAAGGTTTCGATCGTCTCACGGAAAACCGGCATCAGGCGCTTGATTTCGGAGGGGCGGCTGCCTGGCAGGACCAGCAGGAGGGGGGCCTCGCCTATGCCCAGTCGGGAGCGCAGACCGTCGGGATCGGCGGTGCTAAAATCGACATTCAGGGCCGGATTGCCCACCACGACGGTCTTCAACCCCTCCTTTTCGAAATAGGGCGCGTCCATCGGGTGCAGGGCCAGCAAGAGATCGACGCTGTGCGCCAGCGTTTTGGCGCGCCCCGGGCGGGTGGCCCACACCTGCGGCCCGACATATTTGATCAGCGGCACATCGGGTAGGACGGCGCGGATGCCGTGCGCCACGCGCAGCGTAAAACCCCACGAGTCGATCAGCACCACCGCATCGGGCTTTTCCTTGAGCGCCTGCGCCACCGTATCGGCGACACGCAGCTTCACGCGCTTATAGGCTTTCAGCCCTTCGATCAGGCCCAGAATGGAAAGCTCGGAGATATCGAACGGGCTCTTGACGCCCAGTTCGGCCATACGCTGCCCGCCGACACCACAAAAGGTGAGCGGGACGGGCGATTGCCTTTGCAATTCACGCATCAGCCCGGCCCCAAGCATGTCACCGGAGGCTTCGGCGGCGACCAGCATCAGCTTAGTCGGTTTGGGCGGGGGCGGCGTGTCCATAGATGAAAAGTCCCAGTTCGGCGGCGCGGGCATAGACGCGCGCCTTGTCTACGACGAGCAGCGCCCCCGCCTGCCCGACAATTCCACAAAGACCCGCCGCCGCTGCCGCCTCGACCGTTTGCACGCCGATGGTCGGCATGTCGAGCCGCAAATCCTGTATCGGTTTGGGCACCTTGGCCAGCACCCCCTTGCGCCGGCCCTGCGTGCCGATCAGTACCGGCGACAGGGTCGCCACGCGCTTCAGGAGTGCGTCCGTGCCTTCCTGAGCCTCTACCGCCAGCGTGATCCGCCCGGCGACGACCGCCGCCTGACCAATATCCAGCGCCCCAAGCGCATGCCCGACGCGGAAGGCCTCTTCCACATCCTCACGCGCTTCCGGAGACGGCGCCTCCCCGGCCTGAAGCCCCTCTTCGAGGCACAGTTCCGGATTGGCCTCGTGCGCCCCTTCTATGGCATAGCCCTGGCTTTCAAACACTCTGGCAACTTGCCGCAGGAGCGAGTCGTCGCCACCGCGCCCGGCGGCCTGAATGCCCGGCAGGTGCGCCGCCCCGCCTTCGTCGCGTTGCATGGCATCGAAGTCCGGACGTTTGACGTAGCCGACCATGCACACGGCACGGCAGCCTTCCTGCGCCAGAGCCACAAAGATTTTCTGGAAATGGCCGACATCAATATCGTGACCGGGGTGGTCCGTCAGTTCTGCGTCCGCCAGCCCTTCCAGCCGGATGACGCAATAGGGTCGCCCGCTGCGTTTGAGGTAACGAGCGATTTCGACCGGCACCAGCCCGCCGCCGGCAATGAGGCCGAGCTTTTCCATCACTCGACCGGCAGGCAGATGGGACGGTTAGAGTCTTCGCGAATGAACTGAACGATTTCAACCACCTGCGGGATGTCGCTGAAGTTTTCCAGCACGTCATCCAGACGCTCTTGGAACGTGCCTTCCGGCGCGAACATCATGCGATAGGCGGTGCGCAGCGACAGGATGAGATCGCGCGAGAAGCCGCGACGCTTCAGCCCCACCAGATTGAGGCCTTCCAGACGCGCGTGATTGCCCCACACCGAACCGTAGGGGATGACGTCCTTGGTCACCATGGCCGCACCCCCGACGAAGCTGTAGCGGCCGATGCGCGCGAACTGGTGCACGCCGCACAGGCCGCCCAGAAACACGAAATCGCCGACCTTCACGTGCCCGCCCAGAGAGGCATTGTTGGCCAGCACCACATTATTACCGACGACGCAGTCGTGGGCCACGTGGCTGCCGACCATGAACAGGCAGTCATTACCGACGGTCGTTACGCCCCCGCCCTTGACCGTGCCGGTATGCATGGTGACGTGTTCGCGGATCTGATTGCGTTCCCCGACGACAAGGCGGGTATCTTCGCCCTTGTGCGCCAGATGCTGGGGTGAGCCGCCCAGAACCGCAAAGGGATGTACGAAACAGTCGGCGCCGATTTCCGTATGGCCTTCGATGACGACACTGGCTTGCAGGGTCACGCGATCGCCCAGCACGGCCTGCGGGCCTACGATGCACCACGGGCCGACGCTGACGCCTTCGCCCAGTTGCGCCCCTTCATGGATAATAGCCGTCGGGTGGATGCTCATTGCGGGGTCTCGACCACCATGGCCGCGAATTCACATTCGCAAACGATTTTCTTGTTTACAAAAGCTTCGCCTCGGAACTTGAACACATCCCCGCGGTGACGCGTTACTTCGACGTGCATCCGCAACTGATCGCCGGGACGCACAGGGCTGCGGAACTTCACGCCATCGACGCCCATGAAGAAGATGGTCTTGCCTTCGACGGAGACGTCCAGCGACTTCGACATCAGCACGGCCCCGGTTTGCCCCAGCGCCTCGATGATTAGGACGCCCGGCATGACCGGATTTTCAGGAAAATGGCCGTTGAAGAAAGGCTCATTGAACGTGACGTTCTTGATGCCCACCATGCTCTTGTTCTTGATCCAGTTTTCACCGCGATCAATCAGCAGAAACGGGTAGCGATGCGGAATCCGCTTCATCACTTCCTGATAGCTGATGTCGATACCGGTTTCGGGTGCCGCGCCTTCCGGCACCTCGCCGCCTTGATCCGTGGTCATTCTGCTCTTAGCCCTTATCCTTGGTGGCGGCCTTGCTCAGCCAGGCCGTCTCGCGCAGAAACTGCCGCGACGGCTTGGCCGGGAAGCCCGACCACATCTGTCCCGCAGGGACGTCTTTAAACACAACCGCACCCGCAGCCACCTTGGCTCCGGCCCCGATATCAATATGGTCGATCACGCCCGCCCGCCCCCCGAACATGGCTCCATCCCCCACCTGAACGGAACCGGAAAGCCCGGAATGGGCCGCGACGATGACGTTACGTCCAAGTTTAACGTTATGGGCGATCTGAACCATATTGTCGATCTTTGAAGCCTCACCGATGACCGTGTCGTCATAGGCCCCGCGATCAACGCAGGTTCCCGCACCGATGGAGACATGATCCTGAAGGATGACACGCCCCAGTTGGGGCACGTCAATCAGGCCTTCGTGATCGCCCGAAACACCAAAACCAGCCTCGCCGATTCGCACACCCGACGCCAGATGCACGCCATCACCGATCAGGGCGCAATAGATCGTCGCGTGCGCCCCGATGTAACAATTACGTCCAATCTGACACCCCGGACCAATCACCGTGTAGGCTTCGATGTGCGACCCGCGCCCGATCTCAGCCCCCTGACCGACAATGACTCCTACTCCCAATGTCACGCCCTCTTCGATGCGGGCGGTGGGGTGAATAGCCTGAGGCCCTTCGTGGCGACGGGGTGTGTACAGCTTTGCCGCCAGTCGTGACCACGAGGCCTGCGGTGAGCGGGTGACAAGCGCCAGGGTTTGCTCAGGCACATGGTCGATATCCGCTTCGTGGACGAAGGCAAAACCGGCGCGCGTGCGGCGCAGGTTTTCGAGATAGCGACGGTCACTGAAATAGGCGGCATCGCCCTGCCCCGCCACCGACAGGGGGGCGCAGCCGTTTACACGACGTGCCGTCAGGTCTGCACCCGACGACACGGTGGCAAAGGCCAGACCGAGAACGTCATCAAGGTCGATTTCGGAGGCAACATCAAAGAATCTTTGATCGGGCATGCCCTGCGAATCCTCCTCACCAGGCGACAGGAAAACGACTAAAAGTCGCATATAGCTCAAAAAAACAGAGCCTTGTCCAGCTATGCGTGCGCACATTTCGCCGGACAAGGCTCACTCAATGTTTACAAAGTTTTCAGGGCCATCCAGACCGGCCCCAAAACTTAACCGCCTTGCTGGGCGTCCTGCTCGGCCTTGGCCTTCAGCAGCTTTTGACGGTCAGCTTCCGGCAGAACGACGCGCTTGATGTCAACCGCTGCCTTCGAATCGTCGAGCTTCTTGATCACGTCACCGGTGATGTCCATAGCCGGATTGGCGAACAGAACCGCCTTGCGGTCAACCAGCATGCCGCAGTTCTTACCTTCGTAGGTCGCCGACAGCGCCGGGGCGACCAGTTGCGCCACCTTCACATTGGCGTCCTGCTCGGTCCGGCCCAGTTCCTGATTGACGATGAACGCCTTGTCCTGGAAGGCCTTGACCTTACCCATGAAGGCCTGAGCCAGAGGATCGAACTTGTCCTTAGTCAGGGTCTTTTGCTGAGCAGCGAGGCCAGCGCGTTCTTTTTCGAGCGCCTGAGCATCGGGCTCAAGCTCGGCCTCGGCCTGCTGGTTGATCTGTTGCAGGCGCTGAGCGGCGGCCTTGGAAACGGCGGCATTGGCCATCACGGCTTCGTTCGAATAGACGCAGACGCCGGCGATAACCGGGCCCGGCTTGGTTTGGGGCTGAGCCGGGGCCGCGGCGGGCGCCGGGGTCTGGGCAACAGCGACCGAGGTCAGAGCAGTGGCCGACAGAGCGGCGACGGTGAGAAGGATTTGCTTTTTCATAGCGTGGAAACTCGTTCGGTGGATCTTGTGGGAGGATAAATTAAAACTGTGTAGATTGTGAGAAACGGAAGGTCTCGGTCTTATCGTAGTCTTCGCGCGACAGGATCTGGCTGATATCGAACTGGATCGGCCCCATGGGCGACTTCCAGCGGATGGTCACCCCCGCCGAAGCGCGCAGCGACATGTCATCCTTGATATAGTCCAGACGTTTACCGGCCGTACAGTTACCGAGCGTCGCCTGAGCGGCGCTGCAATATTTCAGACGGTCATCGATGCCACCGAGCGTACCGAAATCGACAAACAGAGCGGTTTTGAGGCCGTACTGCTCGGGCAGACCGTTGGGAATACCCAGTTCGACCGTACCGATGGCGTAGGTTTCACCGCCCAGTGCGTAGGTCGAGTTGGTGTCGCGCGGACCGATACCGGCATTTTCAAAGCCGCGGAAAGTGGTGCCCCCCTTGAAGAAACGGTCATTGATGCGAACGGCGTCGCCGCCCACGGGCGTGATGTTACCGGCGATGCCTTGCAGGTGCAGAACCATATCCTTGCGGAAGCCATGATACCAATGGCCTTCAAGCTCGGAGCGAACATAGCGCGTATCACCGCCCAATCCGGCGAAATCCTGACGCAGGATGGCCTGCCAGCCGCGTGTCGCCATGACGTAATCGTTGCGCCGGTCGAACGACAGGGTGTAACCGACACTTGAGGTCACGCCGTTGCCGCAGCTATATTGCAGGGCGTCACATTCCGAGGAACCCGAATAGGTCAGTTCGTCGCTGCGCAGGTTATAGCGCAGACGTAGAATGGAATAGCCGTTCAGGCTGTAGCCCAGACGCAGGCCCGCGCCGTTGGTCTTCGATGAATAGCTGACGCCCGAATAGTTGTACGAGCTGGAGAACAGGTCGATACCCGCCGAGACGTCGCGGCCCATAAAGCGCGGTTCGGTGAAGGACAGATCGACATTCTTCTGGATCGAACCCAGCGACACACGCGCCCGCACGTTCTGACCGCGGCCGCGGAAGTTGCGTTCGGTGATACCGACGTCGAGGATGAACTTTTCATAGGAGGAGAAGCCCGCCCCGAAGCTCAGTTCGCCGGTCGGTTGCTCGGTGACCTGTACCTGAATATTGGTACGGTCAGGCGCTGAACCCGGTGTTTCCTTGATTTCGACGTCCTTGAAGAAGCCCAGCGCATTGACGAACATCTTGGAGCGTTCGATCAGGGCCTTGTTATAGGCGTCGCCTTCCGACACCAGCATTTCACGGCGCACAACGCGATCGAGCGTGCGGGCATTGCCGACGATGTCGATCTTGTCGATATAGACGCGCGCGCCTTCGCGCACGTTGAAGGTCACATCGACCGTCTTGGTTTCCGGATTACCTTCGTCGCGCGGACGCACGTCCACGAAGGCGAAGCCCGCCTGCCCGGCCGCATAGGTCAGGGCATCGACTGATTTTTCGATCAGGTCGCTTTCATAGAGCTGGCCCGGCTGGATCGGCAACATGCGTTGCAGGTTTTCGCCGTTCAGCTTCTCGTTCTCGGTCTTCACCACGACGCGGCCGAAATTGTACTTTTCGCCTTCGTCCAGCGTGTAGGTGATGACAAAGTCCTTACGGTCCGGCGTCAGTTCAGCCACGGCCGACACAACGCGGAAGTCGTAATAGCCGCGGTTGGTGTAGAACTTCTTCAACTGTTCGCGGTCGTAATCCATACGATCCGGATCATAGTTGTCGTTCGACGAGAAGAATTTCCACCACAGGGACTTCTTGGTGACGACGACGCCCGCCAGTTCGTTATCCGAGAAGGCCTTGTTGCCCACGAAGTTGACGTTCTCGACGCCGGTTTTCACGCCTTCGTCGATTTCAAAGATCAGATCGACGCGCTTTTGCGGCAACTCGACGATCTTCGGCGTCACCGTAGCCGAGATGCGGCCTGAGCGGCGATACAGTTCGATAATGCGCTGCACGTCGGCCTGCACCTTGGCCTTGGTGAAGACGCCGCGCGGGCGGATCGTCACTTCATCGCGCAGCTTGTCCTTGGAGAGGGCGCTGTTACCCTCAAACACCACCTGATTGATGATCGGCGCTTCGACGACGCTGATGACCATTTCGTTGCCGTTCATGACGATCTGCACGTCGGAGAACAGTTCCGTGCGGTAAAGCGTCTTCACCGACTGGTCGATCAGAAGGTCATTGACCGTCTGCCCCACCTGAACGGGCAGGTAGGAGATGATGGTGGCGGCATCGATACGTTCGTTGCCTTCCACCTTGATTCGCCCGATCACAGCGACCTGTGGGGCGGGGGCCGCGGGCGCCGCCTGAGCGGCAGGGCTTGCCGGGGCTTCCTGCGCCAGAGCGGGAGCGGAGGCCGCCAGAAGCGCCAGCAGGCTGACGCTGACGGTCCAAGCATGTGTCTTGGAAGTGGTGGAGGCAGGACTATTCATGGAAAGGTTTCGTTCCGCTTATATGTATGGCCGTCACGAACGGAGGCAAAAGACAGGAGATGTATCCCGATCTGCGCCGGTCATGAAAACAGCCCCCCGAAAAACTTGGTAAACCCGATACGGTTAAGGTCATTCCATGTAGCGAACAACATCAAACCTAACAAGGCCACAAGTCCAAATCTGTATCCAAGGCCCTGCACGGTGGCGCTGAGCGGCCGCCGCGCAATGGCTTCGTATGTATAAAAGACCAGATGCCCGCCATCGAGCACCGGGATCGGCAACAGGTTCACAAACCCGATGCCGACCGAGACGAAGGCCGCCATCTGCAACAGGGTGAGCAGCAGACTGAAAGCCATCTGCCCCGGCGTCGCCTTGACGCTGGCGACTTCGGCGGTCAGGTCGCCCGTCGCCTTGGTCATGCCGATAATGCCCGAAAGCTGATCTCCGTTTTCTTTTCCGGTGAAAATACGGCCAATATAGGTCAGGGTCGTGTCAAGGACGCCGATCGTTTTCTGCGTCCCCAGCCACAGGGCCTCGTGGGGCCATGGCGTGCGCGGCTCTCCATCGCCGATCCTCACGGCCAGCACGCCGGCATAGGTCGGTACATGCTGCGATACCTCGGCTATCAGACGGCGCTCCGGCGTAACCGTCAGGCGCACAATCTCGCCGTCACGCCGCACGTCCACGGCTGTGGGTTCGTTGCCACGCATCCGCACCAGCATGATCACGTCTTCTGAGGTCTTGACCTCGCGGCCATCGATGCGGACGAACTGATCGCCGACCTTGAGGCCTGAGCGGGCACCGGGGCCGTTGGGCTCGGAAAAGCCCATGACGGTTCCAGGCGCCATCCCCTTGCCCACGATCATGAAGACCGCGGCAAAAATGATAATAGCCAGCACAAAATTGGCCACCGGCCCAGCCAGCACGATCAGAAAGCGCTGCCACACCGGCTTGAAGTGGAAATAGGCCATTTCCGCCCCCGGCCCTTCGCGCTCACGGATAGTGCGGCGGGCCTTTTCCAATTCTTCGGCGTCGGGTGACATGGAAGACACATGTTCATCGCCCGAAAACTTGACATAGCCGCCCAAAGGCAGGGCGCTCAGGCACCACAGCACGCCATTTTTGTCGCGCTTGGACCAAATGACGGGCCCGAATCCAACGGAGAAGCGTTCGATCTTGGTTTTAAACAGGCGGGCGACGCTGAAATGTCCCAGTTCGTGAAAGGTCACGATCAAAGAGATCACCAGCAGAAAAAGAGGTATGGCCAGAATATAAAAGATCATTATCGTCCGTACTTTATCCCGTCATGCCTGCGAACAGGCCTGCCCCTATGTTCCCGCCGTCTGGCGTGCATTTGCGCCAGAAGCGGCCAGTTGTGACCGCGTGTCGGCATCCACACGCTCAATGTGCGCAACATCATGGCGCAAATCATTACCGAAAGCCATAGACAGCGATTGCGCCCGCATCATGGCGGCTTCAACCGTTGCCGGAATGTCGAGGAATCCGATGCGCCCCTCAAGGAAGGCCTGCACCATCACCTCGTTGGCAGCATTATAGACGACCGGCATCAGCCCACCGGCCTCCAGTGCCTCACGCGCAAGCCTGAGCATAGGGAAGGCCTCGGTATCGGGCCGCTCAAACGTCAGGGTCGAAAGCGCACACAGATCAAGCGGCGGCGCAGACCAGCTATGGCGCTGCGGCCAGCCGAGGCAGTAGGAAATCGGCACCCGCATATCCGGCGGCCCCATCTGAGCCAGCGTCGAACCGTCGCTATATTCGACAAGGCTGTGCACAACGGATTGCGGATGGATCATCACGTCGATCTGAGCGGACGGCATGTCGAACAGATAGGCCGCCTCGATCAGCTCCAGCCCCTTATTGGCCAGAGAGGCGCTGTCGATGGTGATCTTGGCCCCCATCGACCAGTTAGGGTGTTTCAGCGCCTGTTCGCGCGTAACGTGGGCGAGGTCCTGACGCTTTCGGCCCCGGAACGGCCCGCCCGACGCGGTGAGGATCAGGCGGCGGATACGCGCGCGCTCGGCCTCTTCAAAGACCTGAAAAATGGCATTGTGCTCCGAATCGACCGGCAGGATACGCCCGCCCGCTGCCTCAGCGCGCAGGATCAGTGAACGGCCACAACAGACAAGGCTTTCCTTGTTGGCCAAAGCCACCGTGGCCCCCGTCCCAGCCGCTGCCCAGACGGGCCTCAGACCCGCAATGCCGACAATAGCCGCCATCACCCAATCGACCGGACGCGCCGCAGCCGCTTCGACGGCCTCAGGGCCGCAGGCGATCTCGATACCCGAGCCCTTCATCCGTTCGCTGAAATCGGCCCATTGCGACGCATCGGACAGGACCGCCACACGCGGCCGGAATTTCAACGCCTGCTCAGCCAGTAGCGCCGAATTACGTCCGGCGCAGAGGGCTTCCAGTTCGTAGTCTTCGCCGGGCGTGAGCGTTTCTTCGATCAGGTTGAGCGTTGAAACGCCGATGGAGCCGGTCGAACCGAGAATGGAGATACGCCTCATAGCTTGGTCCCCAGCATGACCAGCCAGCGGATACCGCCGATGGCGACGATAGCGAACATTAGCCCGTCCACGCGGTCCAGCAGGCCACCGTGGCCGGGGATCAGCGTGCCGGAATCCTTGACGCCATAGCGACGTTTGAGCATGGACTCCCACAGATCACCGCCCATGGTGGCAAAGGCCACCAGCAAACCGACGATCAGCGCCGCCGTGCTCGACTGAAAGAGCTTGGTGAGGTCGGCCAGCGTCCCGGCGGTCAGCATGCCGGCGATCATGCCCCCGGCAAAGCCTGACCAGGTCTTGTTGGGCGAATATTTGCGCCACAGCTTGGGCCCGCCCACCAGCTTACCGACCAGATAGGCGGCACTGTCCGCCGCCCAGGCGATCAGGAAGGCGAAAAATACCCAATAGACGCCGTTATGCGTCTCACGCAGCCAGATCAGCACCAGAGCCGGCCAGCCTATGTAAAAGGCCCCGTAGGCGGCATCGAGGTGCGGTCCTTTCAGGTAGCGGAAATAAAAGCCCGCACAGATGGCTCCTAAGGCCAGCACCGTCAGTCCGGCCAGCATGTTGAACAGGTAGACGGTAAACACCCCGCCCAGAATGGCCAGACTGATGGCGACGGCCATGCGGCTCGACAACTGAGGGGCCGCCATCGCCCCCCATTCAATCGCCAGCAACGCCACCCCGACACTGAGCAGCAGCAGAAAGGCCCAGTTGCCATAGGCGATAATCAGCAACACAATCGGGATCAGCACCGCCGCCGAGGCGATGCGAAACAGAAGTTCACGTGAGGATTTTTTCGGTTTCGCGTCAGACGGAAGCGACATCACTGGCCTCAACCGCGCCGAAGCGACGCTCGCGCCGGCGGAATTCTTCCAGCGCCGCCTTCAGCGCCTCGCCGTCATAGTCCGGCCACAACACGTCCTGAAACACAAACTCGGCGTAGGCCGCTTCCCATAGCAGGAAGTTCGACAGCCGGTGCTCCCCCGACGTGCGGATCAGCAGATCCAGCGGCGGCAAGCCTGAGGTGGACAAAAGCCCGCCAAAGCGTTCCGCCGTGAGGTCCTCAAGCGCCGCCTCACCCGCTTTCACTTGCCGGGCAAAAGTTTTGGCCGCTTCGAGAATATCGGCCTGCGCGCCGTAATTGAGCGCGACCTGAAGGAAGAAGCGGCTATTGTGTTGCGTGCGCTGGTGCGCTTCGTCCACGCAGTCACGGATATCAAGCGGCAGACCCGCCCTGTCGCCGATAATGCGGACGCAGACCCCTTCGCGCGCCAGACGGTCCAGATCAGAACGGATAAAGGCCTTGAGCAGCCCCATCAGGTCGGACACTTCGGTCGCCGGTCGCCGCCAGTTTTCAGTCGAGAAAGCAAACACCGTCATATGCGTCACGCCCAGATGCGGCGCGGCCGTGATCGTTTTGCGCAAAGCCTCCACACCCGCCTTATGGCCGAAGGTGCGTATCTGACGGCGCGCCTTG
Source organism: Asticcacaulis sp. (assembly GCF_027484505.1). GTDB lineage: Bacteria > Pseudomonadota > Alphaproteobacteria > Caulobacterales > Caulobacteraceae > Asticcacaulis. The sequence goes on along the minus strand of NZ_JAIXSV010000058.1, from coordinate 20,661 downwards.
GCCCAGCGCCCGTTGCCATCCATGATGATGGCGACGTGCAGCGGCACCGGAGCGGCACCTGTACCGATATGATCCGGCCCTGAGGGCATAAAGGACGCTTTCCTGAAAACAGATGAACGACACACACATCACGGCCCGGCGGGAATCAACCGGGCACGTCGCAGGCGGCTTAGACCTGCATGATCTCCGCTTCCTTGACCTTCAGCATCTCGTCGATGCGCTTGATAGCCTCGTCGGTGAACTTCTGGACCTCGGTGGTCATCTTCTTCTGTTCGTCTTCGGAGATCAGAGAGTCCTTTTCGGCCTTCTTCAGCTCGTCATTGGCGTCACGGCGCACGTTGCGCACGGCCACGCGCTTTTCTTCCGCGTACTTACCGGCGATCTTGGCCAGTTCCTTACGGCGTTCCTCAGTCAGCGGCGGGATCGGCACGCGCAGGGTCTGACCGTCGGTGACCGGGTTCAGCCCCAGACCCGAATTACGGATGGCCTTTTCGACCGACACGACCAGCCCCTTGTCCCAGACATTGACGCTGATCATGCGCGGTTCCGGCACCGAAATGGCGGCGCAGGACAGGATCGACATGGCGGAGCCGTAGGCATCGACCGTAATGCCTTCCAGCAGGCCCGCCGAGGCACGGCCGGTGCGCAGACCGCCGAAATCGTCCTTGAGCGCCGTCACGGACTTGTCCATGCGGTCCTTGTACTTGTTGAGATCAGGCTTGCTCATCTTGGTATCTCTGTATTGGAGCGTTCTCCGGAAGGGGTTACCCCGTCGGAAAGACGCGCGTTAGAACACTATCATACAGGCGTTCAGGCCTGCCCGGAAATGACCGTATGTACCCCCTGCCCCGTGATGACCTTGCGCAGGCCGCCCGGTTCACGGATCGAGAAGACAACGATCGGAATGCCGTTTTCGCGCATCAGCGACACCGCCGAGGCATCCATGACGCGCAGGTCCTTCGACAGAACCTCCATATAGTCCAGCGAATCGTAGCGTGTCGCCGTAGCGTCCTTTTTAGGATCAGCCGTATAGACGCCATCGACCGACGTGCCCTTGAACAGGGCGTCGCAACGCATTTCCGCCGCGCGCAGGGCCGCTGCCGTATCCGTGGTGAAATACGGCGCGCCCAGACCCGCCGCAAAGATCACCACGCGACCTTTTTCCAGATGGCGTTGCGCCCGACGGTGCACAAAGGGTTCACAGACGGCATTCATCTGAATGGCGGACTGCACGCGCGTGCTGACGCCCAGCTTTTCCAGCGCATTCTGCATGGCCAGGGCGTTCATCACCGTCGCTAGCATCCCCATATAATCCGCCGAGGAGCGTTCCATCCCCACGGCCGCCTTGGACAGACCACGGAAGATGTTGCCCCCGCCGATCACCAGACACAGTTCGACGCCCATGCCGGCCACTTCGGCCACTTCCTCGGCCACCGCCTTGACGGTGTTCATGTCGATGCCGAACCCCTGCTCGCCCATCAGGACCTCACCGGAGATCTTGAGGAGAATGCGTTTATAGGTGGGGACGTCGGACGAAGACATGGAAGGCCCTTCGGATGAATCAGATGGGGGTAATGGCGTAGTGCCGCCTGCTCTAGCCGAGATTTCTCTCTTTGAACAGTCAAAGGGCGCAGACACCTTGCGATGCTGCGCCCTTAAACCGTGCATAGGTCGGGAAATCAAGCCACGGGCCGAGTTCCCTTTTTCCGCATTAGCCTTGATTCATCATCGAGGCGACTTCGGCAGCGAAGTCATCGACCTTCTTTTCCACGCCTTCGCCGAGGGCGAGACGGGTGAAGCCGGTCACGGTGACGTCGGTGCCGAGCGCCTTGGCCGTATCGGCGATCAGTTGCTTCACGGTCTGATCCGGGTTCATGACGAAGGGCTGCTCAAGCAGCACGACTTCGCGCTGGAACTTCGAGATCTGGCCGTCAACGATCTTGGAGATCATGGCTTCCGGCTTGCCTTCTTCGCGCGCCTTTTCGGTCAGAACGGTGCGCTCACGCTCGACGGCGGCCGGATCGAGGTCGTCAGACGACAGCGACAGCGGCTGGGTAGCGGCGATGTGCATGGCGATCTTGCGGCCCATGTCGTTCAGGGCTTCGGCGTCGCCGGCGGACTCAACGGCCACCAGAACGGCGATACGGCCCAGGTTCGGCGCAATCGCGTTGTGGATGTAGGACGACACGACGCCTTGCGACACGCTGTGCTTGGCCATGCGACGGGCCACCATGTTTTCACCAATATTGGCGATCAGGTTGGTGATTTCGTCGTTGATAGCCGCCTGCACGCCTTCGACATCGGCAGCTTCGAGACCGGCCTGAGCCGCATTGCGGGCCAGGTTCTGGAACAGTTCGTTGCGCGACACGAAGTCGGTTTCAGCGTTGACTTCAACGGCCACAGCGGTGGTGCCCGAAGAGGCCACGGCCACCAGACCTTCGGCGGCGACGCGATCAGCCTTCTTGGCAGCCTTCGACAGGCCCTTGGTACGCAGCCAGTCCATCGAGGCTTCGACGTTGCCGTCGTTTTCCGACAGAGCCTTTTTGCAGTCCATCATGCCGGCGCCGGACTTTTCGCGCAGTTCCTTAACGAGAGCGGCGGTGATCTCAGCCATGGAATTCCTCCATAAATCTCTAAAAAGTTAACCCTCGGCGGCTCAATAGCCCGAGGGTATGACAAATACGTAACAGCGGAGCCTGACCACCGCTTCAAACGGTTGAAGCGGCATCTTTCATCAAGACCTGAATTTGCATCCGCAAATCCAGTGGTCAGGCCCCGTTGCCGGTAATCCTGAGCAGATTAGGCTTCGCCGGTTTCTTCGGCGATCAGCGCGGGCTCGATCGGGGCTTCCGAAGCACCGAGGTCGATACCCGAAGCCGACTGACCCGCGGCCAGACCATCGAGCACGGCGTCAGCGATCAGGTCGCAATACAGTTGCAGAGCGCGCGCGGCGTCGTCATTGCCCGGAACCGGGAAGGTGATGCCGTCCGGATCGGAGTTCGAGTCGAGGATGCCGATTACCGGGATGTTCAGCTTGCGGGCTTCCTGAATGGCGATCGCTTCCTTGTTGGTGTCGATCACGAACATCAGGTCGGGGATACCGCCCATGTCCTTGATGCCGCCCAGCGACAGTTCCAGCTTGTCACGCTCACGCGTCAGAGTCAGCAGTTCCTTCTTGGAACGGCCAACCGGGTTTTCCATGACCTGTTCCAGTTCACGCAGACGCGCGATCGAACCCGAAATGGTGCGCCAGTTGGTCAGCGTGCCGCCGAGCCAGCGGTGGTTGACATAATACTGAGCCGAACGCTTGGCCGCGACGGCAACCGGACCGGCGGCCTGACGCTTGGTGCCGACAAACAGGACGCGACCGCCGTTGGCGGCGACTTCGCGCACCTTCAGCAGGGCCTGATGCAACAGCGGCAGGGTTTGCGACAGGTCGATGATGTGGATGTTGGAACGCGAACCGAAGAGGTAACGCTCCATCTTCGGGTTCCAGCGGTGAGTCTGGTGACCAAAGTGCGCACCGGCTTCGAGCAGGGCGCGCATAGACAGTTCAGGCATAGCCATGAGTAGATTTCCTTTTCATTCCGATAGACCTCCGCGGACGAAAAAAGCCTCGGCAAGCCGAAACCTCGGAACGGTCGGATGAAGCCGGACGCTTTGGAAATCATTGAAATTCAAAGTCACGGACAACAACCCACCGCGTATCCGCGTGTGAGATGGTGCGCAACTAGGCACAATCGGCACAAAAATCAAGTGATTTTAGGGGAAATTGCGCCCGAAGAGACAATGACGGCGGTCAGGTCGTTTCGTCTCCCCTAAACGTCTTCACAATATAGGACGCCATTCATCGCCTTCAAGGCCCCGCGCAGGCTGGCGTCCAGACGATAGCGGTGCGGCATTTTCAATTCGACCTCGTGCCCGTCGATCTCACTGAGGAGGGTGATTTCCCCGCCCTGTCCGCGCGCGGCATCCAATTGCATTTTGAAAGCGTCCACATCAAAGCCGCGCGGGGATACGGTCAGGCGCAGACCCATATCGTCCGTTTTCAGGGCTCCGGCCATGGGTTCGGCCGACTCGCCAAACATACGCACTTCGCCGTCTGAGCCCTTGCAGCGGACCTTGAGCAGGATCGATTGACCGGGTTCCAGATGTTCGCGATATTTTCGCAGGGCTTCCGGCTGGAACATCACTTCATATTCGCCGCTGGGATCCGAAAGGTTGACGAAGGCGAATTTCTCCCCGGTACGGGCCGAGGCGCGCTCCTGACGACGGCGCACCACCCCGGCCATGCGAAAGGCTTCGCGCCCTTCCTGAGCGAGGGCCAGGGCTTCGGCGTACAGGGTCACATTGCGGCGTTTGAAGACATCGACCATGTCCTGCAACGGGTGACCGGAGAGATAGAAGCCCACTGCCGACAGTTCTTCGTCCAGCGCATCGGGCCCTGAGGCCTTGGGGATGTTGGGCAGGCGCGGGCGCGATGAGTCATTTGTGCCAAACAGGCTAACCTGTGCCGAAGCGCGTTCCGCCGCCATGCTCTGAGCATGCGCGATCAGCAGATCGGCGCTCTGGATAATCTGTGCCCGGTTGGGGTGGATCGAGTCGAAGGCTCCGGCCCGCGCCAGATTTTCGATAGCACGCTTATTGACCGCCTTAGGGTCGATGCGTTCAAGGAAGTCGAAAATGTCCTTGAACGGCCCGCCCGCTTCACGCACGGCCACGACACTGTGCATGGCTTCGAGACCGACATTGCGGATAGCCCCAAGCGCATACAGCACTTCGCCATTTTCCACATCAAAATCGGCCTTTGAGCGGTTGATATCAGGCGGCCGAATGGTCACCCCGAACTGCCGCGCGTCCTGATAAAATACCGCCAGCTTGTCGGTATTGGTGATATCGAGACTCATGTTGGCGGCAAAGAATTCGACCGGATGATTGGCCTTCAGCCAGCCCGTCTGGTACGAAATGAAGGCATAGGCGGCCGCGTGGGATTTGTTGAAGCCATAGCCGGCAAACTTGTTCACCAGTTCGAAGATCGAGTCCGACTGCTTTTCAGGAACCCCCTTCTCCTTGGCACCGGAAATAAACCTTGCTTTTTGCAAGTCCATTTCCTCTTTCTTCTTTTTACCCATGGCCCGGCGCAGCAGATCGGCTTCGCCGAGGCTGTAACCCGACAGGATCTGGGCGATCTGCATCACCTGTTCCTGATAGATGATGACGCCGTAGGTTTCCCGCAGAACCGGCTCCAGAGAGGGGTGGAGCATGTCGATGTCGGCGCGCCCGAACTTGCGATCGACATAGGTGTCGATATTGTCCATCGGGCCCGGACGATAGAGCGAAATCAGCGCGGTGATTTCCTCGATAGACCCGCAACGCATCTTGCGCAGGGTGTCGCGCATCCCCTGACTTTCGAGCTGGAACACGCCGATCGACTGACCTGACGCCAGAAGCTCATAGGTGGTCTTGTCATCCAGTGGCAGGGTGGAGAAATCGACCTCAAGCCCACGCTTTTTCAGATAATGCCAAGCGCGGTTCAGCGTGGTCAGGGTCTTCAGACCCAGAAAGTCAAACTTGACCAGACCGGCGCTTTCGACCCACTTCATATTGAACTGCGTCGCCGGAATGTCGGAACGCGGATCACGATACAGCGGCACCAGCTCGGTCAGCGGACGGTCGCCGATCACAATACCCGCGGCGTGGGTCGAGGCGTTGCGGTACAGGCCTTCGAGTTTCAGCGCCGTATCCAGCAGCTTGGCGACAGATTCTTCTTCGTCGCGGGCTTCGCGCAGACGAGGTTCGATTTCGACAGCCTGAGCCAAAGTGGTCGGGTTGGCCGGGTTGTTCGGCACCATCTTACACAGACGGTCCACCTGACCCAGCGGCAACTGCATCACCCGTCCGGTATCGCGCAGCACGGCGCGCGCCTGAAGCGTGCCGAAGGTGATGATCTGTGCCACACGCTGACGGCCGTATTTTTCCTGAACGTAGGTGATCACCTCTTCGCGGCGTTCCTGACAGAAGTCGATATCGAAGTCGGGCATGGAAACCCGCTCCGGATTGAGAAAACGTTCGAACAGCAGACCAAAGCGCAGCGGATCAAGGTCGGTGATGGTCAGTGCCCACGCGACCAGCGAACCGGCCCCCGACCCCCGGCCCGGCCCGACGGGGATGTCGTGCGCCTTGGCCCATTTGATAAAGTCCGAAACGATCAGGAAGTAACCGGGGAAGCCCATCTTCTGGATGACGCCCACCTCCCGGTCGAGACGCGCCCAGTAGTCTTCTTCCGGGAAGGCCGGTTCGACCTGTTGCAGACGCATTTTCAGGCCTTCACGCGCCTGAAAGGCCAGTTCTTCGTTTTCTGAGCGCCCGGCTCCGGTATCGAAGCGCGGCAGGATCGGATCGCGCTTGCTGACCAGAAAGGCACAGCGGCGTGCGATTTCCAGCGTATTGTCACAGGCTTCGGGCAGATCCGAGAACACCTCGCGCATCAGCAGCGGCGGCTTCAGCCAGTGATCCTTGGTCACCTTGCGCCGGTCGGCCACGCCCATAAAGGTGCTGTCGGAAATACACAGCAGCGCCTCGTGCGCCTTGAACATGTCGCGGTCAGCAAAGTAGGCGTCATTGGTCGCCACCAGCGGTACGTCATGCGCATAGGCAAATTGCACCAGCCCGCTTTCCGCCGAATCCCCGCGGATACCGCCATGCGGCGACCCGTCGTGCCGCTGAAGCTCGATATAGAAGCGGTCCCCGAAGGCGGCGTGCATGTCCTTCAGTGCCGCGTTGGCTTCGTCGGGCTGGTTTTGTTTGAACAGCGGGTTGATCGGACCGTCCGGACCGCCCGACAGCAGGATCAGGCCCTCGGCGCGCTTGACCACCTCTTCCCACAGGACATGCGGTTCGTCCGTCGCCTCAATATCGAGATAAGCTTTGGACGACAGTTCGGTGAGGTTGAGATAGCCCTGCTCATTCTGAACGATCAGGACAATGGTCGGTATCTTGGCCCAGCGGTCGCTGAGGGCGCCGCCTATACCCTTGACCGGCAGGGCGCAGGCGATAATGGGCTGCACGCCCGAATCTTTACACACCTGAGAAAATTCGAGCGCACCAAACAGGTTAGCACGGTCACAGATGGCGATGGCCGGCATCTTCGCCTTGGCCGCCAGCTTGCCCATATCATAGGCCTTGATCGCACCTTCCAGAAGGGAATAGGCCGATCGTACCCGCAGATGGACAAAACCGTCGCTCATCTCAAAAGCCTCTCCGTGCGGTTCGCAGGGCGGCTACTGTCGGACGATTCACCCGATCAGCATAGCCGCCTGACAGACAAGCGCCACAAAAGCGGCAACGGCGGCGAAAGACAATACGTTATGGATGGCCAGCATGGTTTGTCCCCTGAAAGAACAGATGATCAATTCATGCTTTGTTCTATATTCTTATTTTGTTCCCCGTCAACACTCTTTTATCAACAGCGTGAACAAATCATGTATATCGTTGATTTAAAATGATATAATTTTACAGGCTTCCCGGAGCCGTTTCGACCAGACGGCCGTCCTTGAGGCTGACCACGCGGTCCATATGCCCGGCCAGTTCCAGATTGTGGGTCGCAATCAAGGCCGCGACCCCCTGCGCCTTGACGATCGTCCTCAGGGCGTCGAAGACCTGTTGAGAGGTCTGGGGATCGAGATTGCCCGTCGGCTCATCGGCCAGCAGCAGGCGCGGGCCATTGACCAGAGCGCGGGCAATGGCTACGCGTTGCTGTTCACCACCCGACAGTTGCGCCGGCTGGTGGTCAAGACGTTCGCCCAGCCCCAACTGCTCAAGAAGCCCCCTCGCCCGCGTTTCCGCCTGTTTGAGCGGCAGACCCAGCACCCGCTGCGGCAGGGCGACATTGCCCAGCGCCGTAAACTCCGGCAACAGGTGATGAAACTGATAGACAAAACCGATCTTGTGCAGGCGTGCGCGGGTCCGGGCGGCCTCGCTGGCGCGCGTAAAGTCTTCCCCGTCGATGGTCAGTTGCGCCTCTTCGGACGATTCCAGCAAACCGATACAATGCAGCAGCGACGACTTGCCAGACCCGGATGGCCCGATCAACCCGACCACTTCACCAGCGCGCAGGTCGAGATCAACGCCCTTGAGCACGTCCAGCGTGCGACCATCGGCGATGGGATAGGCGCGCACCAGGCCGCGCAGGGACAGCACCACATCACTCATATCTCAGGGCCTCCACGGGTTCGAGCTTGGAGGCCCACAGGGCCGGGAACAGGGTGGCCACGCAGGTAGCGATCATCGAAAAGCCAACGATGATCAGCACTTCGGTGGGTTCAACCTTGGCCGGGATATAGGCCAGGTAATAGACCTCTTCATTGAAGACCTTCACATTGAAGAGGGCTTCGACGATCTGCTGGATCGGGCGGATAAAGATGCAGAACAGCGTGCCAATGGCGACGCCCAGCACCGTGCCGGTCGCCCCGATAATCGCCCCCGACAGGAAGAATATCTTGGTAATCGAAGTGCGATCCGCGCCTAAGGTCCGCATGATGGCGATATCGCGCGTCTTGTTCTTCACCAGCATGACGATGCCGGAAATGATGTTCATGGCGGCGATCAGTACGATCAGCATGAGAATCAGGCGCATCACGTTGCGTTCGACCTGAAGCGCGTTCCACAATGGCGCATTGCGTTGCGTCCAGTCGAGCAGAACAGCCTTATCCCCCGCGGCCTTGCGAAAAGCCGGGTAGTAGTCCTTGATATTATAGGGGTCTTTCACCTTGATTTCGACGGCGTCCCACTCGTCCTCGCGGTCGAAAAAGAGTTGCGCCTGTTGTAACGGCATGAAGACAAAGGCGGCGTCCAGTTCCGACACACCACTCTTGAAGATGCCACCCACCACATAGGGCTTGCGGCGCGGCATGGCCCCGAAGGCGGTGCTGCCCGACGGCGACAACAGCGTCAGTTCGTCACCGACGCGCACATTCATCTGGCTGGCCAGACCTTCACCGATGAGAATAACGTCACCGCCATATTCGCCCACGCCAAAGCCATCGAGCGAGCCGGATTTGATATTGTCGCGGATGATCGGCGTGTTTTTCAACGCGGCCACATCGACACCGCGCATATAGGCCAGTCCGGCTTGCGAAAATGGCCCCTGCGCCAGACCCGGCGATTCCACATAGGGCGAGGCTTCGATGACGCCCGGAATGGCGCGCAGGCGCTTGAGCATGGCGTCGCGGCCGTTCCAGTCGGTCAGGGGTTCGCCCGCCACGAACTGATGGCCGTTAAAGGCCAGCACGCGCGACATCAGCTCGTCGCGAAAGCCGTTCATCACCGACATGACGATGATCAGAACACCTACGGCCAGCGTGATGCCGATAAAGCTGATTATGGCGATGAGGGCGATGCCGCCGTCCTTGCGTTTGGTGCGCAGATATCTGAGCGCCAGATCGGTTTCCCACGCGGAGAAAGAAAACAGCGACAACAGCCCCTTCATCATTTTGCCTTGGTCAGTTGTTCAAGGACGGCATCGAAGGCCGCCGTGTGGCGTTCGCCGGTGGCGCGGTGCTTGATTTCGACCTGACCTTCGGCAATGCCCTTGGGCCCGATGATCAGTTGCCACGGAATACCGATCAGGTCCATCGAGGCGAACTTGGCACCCGGACGGTCGTCCGTATCGTGATAAAGCACGTCACGTCCGGCAGCCGTCAGTGCCTTATAGGCCTTGTCGCAGGCCGCATCGCAGGCTTCGTCACCGACGCGCAGATTGATCAGGGCCACGTCGAAGGGCGCGACGCTTTCGGGCCAGATGATGCCCGCCTCGTCGTGGCTGGCTTCGATAATGCCGCCGATCAGGCGCGATACGCCGACGCCGTAAGAGCCCATGTGCACATTGACTTGCGAACCGTCGGGACCGGAGACCTTAGCCCCCATCGGCGCAGAATATTTCTCACCGAAATAGAAGATGTGACCGACTTCGATGCCGCGCGCCGACAACTGCTTGTCCGCCGGAACGGCATTGAAGGCCGCCTCGTCGTGCATTTCTTCGGTGGCGGCGTAAAGCGACGTGCGCTGATCGACCAGCCCTTGCAGATCGTCCCAGTCCACATCGGCACCGGGCGCCGGCATATCAACCAGATCCTTATGGCAGAAGACCGCGCTTTCGCCCGTTTCGGCAAGGATGATGAATTCGTGGCTGAGGTCGCCGCCGATCGGGCCGGTGTCGGCGCGCATCGGCACCGCCTTCAGGCCCAGACGGCTGAAGGTGTTGAGATAGGCGATGAACATGCGGTTATAGGCCTTGCGCGCCGAGGCCTCGTCGATGTCGAACGAATAGGCGTCCTTCATCAGGAACTCACGGCCGCGCATGACGCCGAAGCGCGGGCGCTGTTCGTCGCGGAACTTCCACTGGATGTGGTAGAGGTTCATCGGCAGGTCCTTGTAGGACTTTACCGTGCCACGGAAGATTTCCGTGATCATTTCTTCATTGGTCGGACCATAGAGCATCTCGCGCTCATGACGGTCCTTGATGCGCAGCATTTCCTGACCGTAGTCGTCATAGCGACCCGACTCGCGCCACAGATCGGCCAGTTGCAGGGTCGGCATCAGAAGCTCAACCGCGCCGGCACGCTGCATTTCCTCGTGCACGATCTTTTCGATCTTGCGCAGCACCCGCAGCCCCAGCGGCAGCCAGGCATAGATGCCGGCGGCCTCCTGACGGATCATGCCGGTACGCAGCATGAGACGGTGCGAAACGATCTGGGCTTCGGAGGGATTTTCCTTAAGCAGCGGAAGCAAATAGCGCGACAGGCGCATGGGCAGGGAACCTTGGGATTGCGGCAAACTGGCCTTGTACTAGCCAGCTTCGCCGTCATTGATCAATGCTAAAAAGGCGGAAATAGGACGGGCCGATCAGGCCGCGGGGATTTCCGGCAGCGGAATGAGGCCAAACTGCACGATGACCATAACAATGGCCCACACCACCACGGCCACGACCGTGTTGATCAGCAGCTTCTTTTTGAGATTGTGGAAGATCGGCGCGCCGGGATCGCCACCGTCCTTGGTCTCGATACCGGCTTCGTGATGGCTCACATTGCCAAACGGCAGAATGGCAAACAGAGTCACCCACCAGATCATCAGAAGAATGGCAATGCTGGTCAGAGGTCCCATTACGACGCCTTGTCCTTATCCGTCACATCGGGGGAAGATTGGTCCTTTTTTCGGAACATCGTCAAGCCGCCAAACACCACAAACAGGATGATGAAGGTCACCCAGGGAAAGCCGCCCTTGTGTTCAGAGGTTTCAGCCTTTTCCGCGACCGGCGCCACCGAAGCGGTGGGGGATGCCGGGGCGGCCTGGCCAGAAACCGGCGCAACCGTGAGAGCCAGAGCGAGCCAAACCGCTTTCATATCAAAGCAGTCCGGCGGTTTCTTCGAGGCCGAGCACGAGGTTGAGATTTTGCACCGCTGCGCCCGACGCTCCCTTGCCCAGATTGTCGAACACCGCCACCAGATTGGCCGTGTCACCATCTTCCTGACCAAAGACGTGGATCAGCAACTGGTTGGTGTCGCGCAAGGCATCGCCATTGACGGAGGTCGCCGCTGCCGTTTCTTCAGGCGAAGCGACACGCACAAACGGCTCACCGGCATAGTGGGCGGTGAGGATATTGTAGATGGTGGGCAGGTCAGGCGCATCCGGCAGGGCCCACAGGTGCAGCGGCACCTCGACGATCAGGCCTTGCGCAAAACTGGCAACGGTCGGCGAAAAGATCGGGGCGGTTTCCAGTCCGGCATAGAGTTGCATTTCCGGCAGGTGCTTGTGTGTCAGGCCGGTGGCATAGATGCGCTCACGTCCTTGCCCGTTTTCGAACTCCGCAATCATCGCCTTGCCGCCGCCGCTATAGCCGGTCAGCGACGTGGCCACCATCGGGAAGAAGGGCGGCAGGACGCCCAGCTCGACCAGAGGCCGCGTCAGGGCAATGAAGCCGGTGGCGTGGCAGCCGGGATTGCTGATCCGCTTTGAAGCGCGGATCAGATCGCGCTGATCCTCGGTCATTTCGGGGAAGCCGTAGGTCCAGCCCTCAGCGACGCGGTGGGCCGTCGAAGCGTCAATCACCACCACGTCCGGGTTTTCGATCAGGGCGACGGCTTCTTTAGCGGCCTCATCGGGCAGGCAAAGGATGACAGCATCGGCGGCATTAAGCGCTTCGCGACGGGCTTCGGTGTCCTTGCGGCGATCATCGCTCAGGCGGATCAGTTCGATCTCCGGGCGCTTTTCCAGCCGCTCGCGGATTTGCAGACCGGTGGTGCCGGCTTCGCCGTCGATGAAAACCTTATGGGACATGACTTTTCCTTTCCTCCTCCCCTGTTTACGGGGGAGGTGGCGGGCTTGTCCCGCCGGAGGGGCTTATGACGAGGAGACGTTTGTCACCTCCGTCATTTCGCGACGCTCAATGCCACCTCCCCCGTTTGCGCAGGGGAGGAGAAATTGGATCGGGTTTTATGATGAAATGCAGGGCATAAAAAGCGAAAAACACCGTCGGGTCGCCCCGAGGGTGTTTTTCTCCGTATTCCGGAAGGGGGCACTTGGGGGAAACCACGTTTCCCCCAAGACCACCCTTAACGCTTCGAGAACTGGAACGAACGGCGGGCCTTGGCGCGGCCGTACTTCTTACGCTCGACGACGCGCGAGTCACGCGTCAGGAAGCCAGCGGCCTTCAGCGCCGGGCGCAGGGCGGGCTCATAATAGGTCAGTGCCTTAGACAGGCCGTGACGGATGGCGCCGGCCTGACCCGACAGACCCGAACCGTGGACCGAAACGATGACGTCGAATTGTGACGCACGGTCGGTCAGGTTCAGCGGCTGAGCGATCATCATGCGCAGAACCGGACGCGCGAAATAGATTTCCTGCGCGCGGTCATTGATGATCCACTTGCCCGAACCCGGCTTGATCCAGACGCGGGCGACGGCGTTCTTACGCTTGCCGGTGGCATAGGCGCGGCCGTATTTGTCGAGTTGCTGAACGCGCTCGACCGGCGCATTTTCAGGGTTCGACGACAGGGAAGCGAGGGCTTCGAGGCCTTGAGCTTGAACTTCAGACATTCTTAGACGCTCCGGACGTTCTTGCGGCTCAGGGCCTTGAAGTCGATGACTTCCGGCGATTGAGCTTCGTGGGGGTGCTCCGAACCGGCGTAGATACGCAGGTGGGTCATTTGGGCGCGGGCCAGCGGCGATTCCTTGGGCAGCATACGCTCGACAGCCTTGGTCAGAACGCGCTCAGGGTACTTGCCGCTGAGGATCTGACCCATGGTGCGTTGCTTGACGCCGCCGGGGTGACCGGTGTGCCAGTAGAAGATCTTGTCCGTCAGCTTCTTGCCGGTGTAGTGCACCTTGTCGGCATTGATGACGATGACGTAGTCGCCGGAATCGACGTGCGGGGTGTAGTCCGGCTTGTGTTTGCCGCGAAGACGCATGGCGATGAACGAAGCCAGACGGCCAACAACGGCGTCCTGGGCGTCAATCACGATCCACTTCTTCTCGACATTGGCGGGCTTGAGCGCCGCGGTCGCAGAGGTAAGCATGGGAGATCCCTTTGGTGAAATCCGGGGTTTTAAACGGGTGCTTCCCGCCGTGACAGACGCCACCGCCGGAAAAGTCGGGAGCGTATAGACGAGGCAAATGGCCGCGTCAACCCTTATTTTTGACAAAAATTGAAACAGACAATTGTTTTTATTGATATTTTTGAATTGGGTATTAAATTACCGTATCAAATCGTCATAATTCTGTTCCCGCCTGTCTTTACATAAGGCGCATCCGATTCCAAACGGTAGTGTCCCTTATGCGCAAAGGTGTTTCCATGTCGCTGTCCCGCCGCACCCTCCTCTCTTCGTCTCTGGCCACCTCTGCGGCCTTTACTGGCATGGCGCTGTGGATCAGCAAGGCCGCCGCGGCCCACCGCCTGACCGAAAACGCCCCTGACACCTATGTCAATCAGATCGAAGGCTATGGTCCGCTGGTGAAGGACCCCAACGGTATCGCCGACCTGCCCGCTGGCTTCTCCTACCGCATCTTCTCGCGTCAGGGGGAAACCATGAGCGACGGCCTGATCGTGCCGGGCAAGCACGACGGCATGGCCTGTTTCCCGCACGGCCCGGACACGGTGCTGCTGGTGCGCAATCACGAAATCAAGCACAGCCTCAGCAAGATCGGCCCGTTCGGCGCGCAGAACGAACTGTTCGGCAAGGTCGATGCGGCCAAGGTCTATGACTTCGCGCCCGACGGTCGCCCCCTGCACGGCGGCACAACGACGCTGGTATATAACATTAAGGAACAGAAACTGGTCAGCCATCACCTGTCGCTGATCGGCACCTCGACCAACTGCGCGGGCGGCCCGACGCCCTGGGGCTCGTGGCTGACCTGTGAGGAAAGCTCGCAGCAGGCACCGAACGGCGTCGGCAAGGACCACGGTTACGTCTTCGAAGTCCCCGCGCGCGCCGAAGGTCTTGTCAAGGCCGAGCCGATCAAGGCCATGGGCCGCTTCGAGCACGAGGCCGTGACCGTCGATCCCAAGACCGGTATAGTCTATCTGACCGAAGATGCCGGGGACTCGGCCTTCTATCGCTTCATCCCCAAGGTGCCGGGCAAGCTTCTGGAAGGCGGTAAACTGCAAGCATTGGTCATCAAGGGCAAGCCGCACGCCCTGACCGACAACAAGACCGGCTTCTTCTGGAAGCAGGGCGATTGGTTCGAAAGCGAGTGGGTTGATCTTGATGAGGTCGAAAGCCCCAATAACGACCTGCGCACCCGCGCCCACGCCAAAGGTGCGGCGCAGTTCGCACGCGAGGAAGGCATCTTCTTCGGCGAAGGCGAGCTTTACTTCACCTGCACCTCCGGCGGTCCCGGTGAAAACGGCCAGATCATGCGCTATGTGCCGAGCCCCTACGAAGGCACGGCGCAGGAAGCCCGCGCCCCCGGTCGTATCCAGCTCTTTGCCGAGCCCAACAACGATCTGCTGTTCGACTATGTAGACAATATCGTCGTTTCGCCGCGCGGTCAGCTCTTTGCCTGCGAAGACCGCTATTCCGACACGCTGAAAAACCACCTGAAGATCATTACGCGCGAGGGGAAGGTCACCACCTTCGCCCGCAATACCGAACCGACCAATTCAGAATGGGCCGGTGTCTGCTTCTCGCCCGACGGCTCGACCATGTTCGTCAACCTGCAAAACCCCGGCTGGACTCTGGCCATCACCGGCCCGTGGGATCAGTTCAGCACTGAGGCGGTCAAGGGGTAAGAAAGACGTGGGGCCTGCGCTCAAACAGCGAAGCGGTAGCGCACTTCAAAGCCCCCACACCCCACAACTGGGCGCCCAAGCGGCACGACCTGTGATTATCTGCAAAATAAAACGGGGGCTGCGCCCCCAAATAATCCTTCCGTCACGCGCTGTATCTTAGGTTTGAGCGCGGATAGGTGATGGGGTGCAGGGGCCTGTGGCCCCTGCGTCTTTCCTTTCGGCTTCGCCTCCCCCTCCGTCTTTTTGCCTTTCAGGCAAAAATCCACCTCCCCATGCCTGCGGCACAGGGAGGAGGCACGTTTAAAAATTACGGCGGCGGAAGTCGCGATCGGCGCGGGCGACCTTCCACAGCAGCAGGGTGGCCAGAATGAGCAGCAGGACAGCCCCCAACTGGTGCAGCAGGCCAAAGGCGATGTGTACATTGGTCCACAGAGTCGCGACGCCGAGAGCGGCCTGACACCAAACCAGCACACCGAAGGCGGCGGCGATCAGGCGCATACCGTCATCGAGGCAGCGCCGCCACAGCCACAGGACCAGAGCCGTGGCATAGAGCAGCAGGATATAGGCGTTAAAGCGGTGCAGGACCTGCACCATGCCCTGATCGTGGACGAAGACGTGCCACAGGCCTTTGGAATAATCGACAAAGGGCACGATACGCCCGCCCATCAGCGGCCAGTCATTATAGACCAGCCCGGCATCGTTACCGGCGACCAGCGCGCCCAGCATGGATTGCAGGAAGGTCAGGCCAAACAGACCGGCGACGGCAGCAACCCAGCCACCCGGCGCGCCATGCCCGCGCGATTGGCCGTGTAAGGCTTCGTTGGCCGTCCATATGGCAAAGATCATGATGACCAGGGCCAGGCTGAGATGCGTCATCAGGCGTTCGGGGGCGACGTCGATGCGGTTGGCCAGTCCCGAATGCACCATCCACCAGCCGATCGTCCCCTGCACGCCGACCAACCCGACCAGCAAGGCACACCGCCAGATCAGGCGCTGCGGGATGGCCTGCATGAACAAAAAGACAATAAAGGGGATAAGGACCGCGGCACCGATCAGGCGACCCAGCAGGCGATGACCCCATTCCCACCAGAAGATGAATTTGAACTGCGCCACCGACATGTTCGCATTCACCTGCTTGTACTGCGGTATCTGCTGGTACTTAGTGAACTCTTCGGCCCATTGGGCGTCATTCAGCGGCGGCACTACGCCGTGGATGGGCTTCCATTCGGTGATCGACAGGCCTGAGCCGGTCAGGCGCGTGGCGCCACCAACCATAACGATCAGCACGACCATAGCGGCCACAATAGAGAGCCAGATGGCCACGGAAGGAGATTTGAGCGGAAGCCTCACCGTTACGCCTCACTGAAAATAATTGTTGGGTTCCGTCGAGCGGACCTGTTCAACTGCGGCGAAATAACCTGTAATAGGCATTGGCCGTGCCTTTTGATTTGCCCACAGGGAGGGGTGAAATTCAAGCGACGCGCGACGGAAAAATGTGAAAGGTTCCACAAATGGGTGTTCAGGATTGGATTCTGGCCGGTATGACGGGGTTCATCGTCGGTTGGATCGCCAACAACCTGACCAAGAGCCGCTACAGCGCCATCATCAATATGTTTGTGGGCATTTTCGGGGCGATCCTGATGACGTTTTTCATCCATATTCTCGATATTTATCCGGATCGCTTCTATACGACGCTCAGGGCCGCCGGTGCGGGTTCGGCCGGTCTTCTGGCGCTGTTTCATCTGACGCGCGCCATCGAAAAAGTGAACGTCAAGAAATGAAGCGGGTAAACCGATGAGCACAGATGCGACAAAGGGTCTCAGCCTGCCGGTGCGCCGTGTGATCGCCTGTATCGGCATTGTCGTGTTTCTGGCCGTCTATGTGGTGATCGTTTCCAGCATCGGCGAAAAGCTGCCCGACAACGATCTGGTGCAACTGCTGTATTACGGTCTGTCCGGCATATTGTGGGGGATTCCCGTGCTTCCGATCATAAGCTGGTCGGAAAATTACAAGGGTCGGAAGCGTTAGAGCGGAATGATTTCTATTGGAATCATTCCGCTCAAGCCGCCATTGAGGCGGCGGCCAAGGTGGCGAAGCCACCGCCCGGCGAGGGACTAAACAAAAAACTGGATCATTATGTTTCTAACAGAAATCATAATGATCTAAAGCGGCAGGAAGCTATCGTCATCGGAATTTGGCGGTCGCTTACCCACAGCGAAGCCGCTTGCGGCCCACAGTGTCCATACGGTCAGCACACCGAGGCCCAAAAGGCAGATGATCAGCCGATCCACAACCGCCTTTTGCGCGTGTTGAATCACCCAACCGGCGGCGATGGTCAGCAGAGAGGCGACCATCAGATGAACCAGTGCGTGCAATACGCCCCGCTTTAACACAGCCAGTAAGCCCAACATCACGACAACAAAAGCCGCTACCCCCGCCCCCCAAACCACCCACTCCGGATCGGTCAGCGGCCCGCGCAACGGTACGCCGGCGGTGAGTAACAGAAGCGCAGCGAGACCTGTGAGGACGGCGATGGCGCGGCTCATGGGGTGCATCCGAACGGGTGCCGCTATGGGTTTATAGCGGCTGCCAATACAGTGATAATACCGCAGAGTCTCGGCGGATGCATCCGGGAAAGGTGAAGATGGGTATTGCGGCCGAGTCAGGCGAGAGGATTGATGCGCCGCGTTTTAACGCGGCTTACCCTTCGGGCGCCTTCGGCGTCCATCGCCCTTTCGGGTCGATGTGGCTCCGCTCCGCCGCGTCTGCGTGTGATCAAGCAGGCTCCGCCTCTTGATCATCACTTGGGCATTTTCGGTGCGCTAACGCTACGCTCTTTGAGCGCGTCGAACCTCTTATCGGTTCGAACCCTGCTCTGAAGATCAATAAAAAAGGGACTGCCTATAGGGCAGTGCCTTTTTTATTGATGGTCGGGGCGAGAGGATTCGAACCTCCGACCTGCTGCACCCAAAACAGCTGCGCTACCAGGCTGCGCTACACCCCGACACCTTACCCGCAGGCAAGGCGCGCTACATGCCACTTCAAAGCCGGTTCCGCAAGCCGTTTTACACACCGCCCACAGAACAAGCGTCTATTGCGGCATCGGCCCCTTGCCTTCAAAGAAGCGGTGCGTAATGCGGTCGCCCGGCTTGATCCCCAAAACATCGGCCTGACCGCCATTGATTTCCAGAACCGCCGCCGCCGGGCCGAACGAATGCAGCGGCGTTTCGTTCATCGGCATCGTGTTCTTCTGAATGGAAATCACTTCGCCTGACTTAGAAATATAAATAATATCAAGCGGTATATGCGTATTCTTCATCCAGAAGGCACGCTCGCGCGCATCCGGAAACAGGAACAGCATCCCCTGCCCGGCCGGCAGGCTATCGCGGTTCATCAGGCCGGTTTCGCGTTCCTGTTCGTCATCAGCGATTTCGACCTGAAACGCGTGGGTGGTGCCACCCGACAAAACCTGAAGCGCCTCGCGCTCCGGCGGTTTCGGCTGACAGGCCGCCAGAAGCAGAAAGAGCGGGAGCCATTTTGTGTGCTTGATCATAAAGTTACCGGAACTCATAGGGTTTGCCCGTCGCCTTGTCGATCAGTTCGATCTCAAACAGCGCCGGCCAGTATTTACCGGTGACCAGCAGATGCTTCGTTTCCGGATTAAAGGCAATGCCGTTCAGAACGTCGATGCGCTGCGTAATGGCCGGGCCATAGGCCATCAGACCTTTCAGATCGACTATGCCGTTGATCTTGCCGTCTTTAGGGTCGATGCGGACAATATAGTCGGTTTGCCAGACATTGGCGTAGACCTGCCCGCCGATATATTCCAGCTCATTGAGCATCTCGATGGGCTCGCCGCGCAGGGTCACCGGCACTTCACTGACCACCTTGAAGGTCTGCGGGTCCAGAAAACGCAAACGGTCGCTGCCGTCGCTGAGGATCAGGTGCGTACCATCACCGGTGAGGCCCCAGCCCTCGCCCGTATAAGCGAACTCCCCCTTTGGCGCGAAACTGTCACGATCCCAGACGAAGGCCTTGCCGTGCGTCCAGGTCAGGCCAATGATGGCATTACCCCACGGTGCCACGCCTTCGGCAAAATAGGGCCGTGCAATATCGTGTTTGCGTTTGATCTCGCCGGTGGTCAGATCAACTTCGCGCAGCGACGAGGCCCCCGCCATGCCGGTGCTTTCAAACAAACGGCCATTCTGAATGAACAGGCCTTGCGTAAAGGCCTGCGGGTCATGCGGATAGACCTTCACGACGCGATAGGTGTAGTGCGCCACTTCCGCCGGTGCGGCAGCCGTTGCCGCAGAAGTCTGAGCATGGGCCGGCAAGGCGGGCGACAGCGCCGCCATCATGAGTGCCAGAGACCACCGAAAGGCTTTGTACACAGACCTCACCGTTCACACCTGCAAAGAAAAACGGAGGCGAAACATCGCCTCCGTTGGAAATTCGCCGGATTCAATGGCCGTTTCAAGGCCCTTTTTCCGCTCAGGCCATTGCCTTTGGCTGGACCTCGGTCACGACCAGCCCCTTGGGGCCTTCGCCGAAGCGCACCATCAGGGTGTCACCCTGCTGAACGTCCTCAAGGCCAAACCGACGCAGCGTTTCGATATGGATGAAGATGTCCGTCGGATCATTGCCACGCACAACGAAGCCATAGCCCTTAGTGCGGTTGAACCATTTGATGGTCGCCGCTTCGAGATCACCTATGGTTGCCTGCACGTTATGCGTCGAACGCACAGCCGCCGGATCACGCGCCTCGCGTACAGGGCCGCTGCCGCTGTCTTCCAGTGCTGTGATCTGAATAACCTGCCAGCCCTTGGCACGCTTGGCGATCTTGCATTCAATGGCGGCACCTTCGTGCGCCAGATCACGCCCCAGATCACGCAGTGCGGATACATGCAGCAGCACATCACGCATGCCGGTCAATTCGGGGGATTGAGGCACGATGAAGCCATAGCCCTTGCCGGCATCGAACCACTTCACGCGACCGGAAATAGCCTTTACGTCTTCCGCCTCGCTGCTCTTTGCGTAATCGTACAAACTCATATTCCTCACCAAGCCCACGAATAATCTACTGCGCGAGCACTATAACATGGATATTTTTAAATGGGCAGCACCCCTGCCCCTCTCTTTTTTGAGACGATATGCGAAAATATCGCTTAATGCGAGTAAAAAAGCGGTAATTATGTCGCTTGGCGTAGCCTTGACGCAATATATGACGTTTTTGACACAGGCTCGCACATTCCGTTCAGAAAATCGGACGCGCGCAAAAAGTGTGAGGAAGAAGGTTACGGTGGCAGTCCCTAGGGGAGTCGAACCCCTCTTTTCAGGTTGAAAACCTGACGTCCTAACCGATAGACGAAGGGACCGCGT
>NZ_JAIXSV010000081.1 GCF_027484505.1 Asticcacaulis sp. | reverse complement strand
GCCCGTCCTGCACCGGCTTTATCCCGACATGGTGCATGGCTTCATCACCATGGGGGGCCGTCTGCCCACCGCCAACCGCGCCATCGCCGATATCGGCCGGGCTTTGGCCTCCTATGACATCTATGCTTTCAGCGACGGGGGCGGGATTTGATCTCACTCCCGTCCGGGACGGTATGATCAGGCGGCCTTGACCCCGGTCAGGAAGCTGCCGACAACCTGGGTGAGGCGCGTCGACTGGCTCTGCAGGCTGACCGCCGCATTCAGCACTTCACCGGCCGATTGTCCGGTTTCATCGGCAGCACCACGGACGCTGTCGATGGTCGACGTGACATCCTGGGTGCCGGCGGCGGCCTGCTGCACATTGCGGGCAATCTCTTGTGTGGCCGCGCCCTGTTCTTCAACCGCGGCAGCAATGGCGGCGGCAATCTCGTTCACACGGGCGATGGTACCGGTGATTGACCGGATGGCATCGACCGCCTGCTGGGTCGCGGATTGTACCTGCTGCACCTGTTCGCTGATATCGCCGGTTGCGCGGGCCGTCTGCGTTGCCAGGCTTTTCACTTCCGATGCCACAACGGCAAAGCCCTTACCCGCCTCGCCCGCACGGGCGGCCTCGATGGTGGCGTTCAGCGCCAGAAGATTGGTCTGACCCGCGATATCGGCGATCAGCTGCACAACGGTGCCGATACGGCCTGCCGCTTCCGACAAGGAATTGACGGTCCGGTTGGTCTCGTTCGCCTGATCATAGGCAACCCGGGTGATCTGGGCGCTTTCCGCAACGCGGCGGGTGATCTCACCTAAGGAACTGGACAGTTCCTCAGTCGCGGTCGCCACGGCCTGGACATTGGCGCTGGCCTGTTCGGCCGCACTGGCCACCGACATCGACTGCTGGGCCGTCTGTTCGGACAGGGCCGACATGGACTGGGCCGAGGCGCGCATCTGGGTGCTGGCACTGCCCAGTTCACCCACCAGGGCCTGCACATCCTGGTCAAACCGGCCCATCAGCGTCTCCAGCGCCTGGGCCCGCCGCTCCCGCGCTTCACGCGCGGCGGCCTGTTCCTCTTCGAGGCGGCGGCGTTCGATGCCATTGGTCTTGAACACTTCCAGCGCCCGCGACATGTCGCCGATTTCATCCCGGTTATCGGTGAAGCCGACATCCACGGACAAATCACCGTCCGCCAGCCGTCCCATGGTGGCCGTGAGGCTGTTGACAGGCTGTGTGATGGAGCGGGCAACGATCATCGAACCACCGATCCCCAGCAGGACCGACAGGATGGAGAGGCCGATGGCGCTGGCCTCAATCGTATTGATGGTGGCCACAACCTGCGGCCCGATCTGGTTCTGCTGTCCGGTCTGAGACTCGGCAATATCCTGGGTCAGCTTGCTGAGCTTGCCACCGCTCGGGTTCAGCCGAGCCTGGACAATGGTTTCCGTTTCGTGGAGCAGGTTCATCTTGGTGGTGGCGCCCTCACGATAATCCGTCAGATGCTGGACAATCTCCCCAACCAGGGTACGGCGGGCGCCGCGTGACTGGTCGACCAGAGCCTTTGTGCTCCGTTCCAAGTCGGCCAATGCCTTCGTCAGGGCGCCCTGCGTGGCTTCATCCCGCAGATTCTCAAAACGCTGCATGTAAAAGCGGACCAGCAGGAAGTCCCGTTCCGTATTTGCGATCAGCATCGCGGTGCGGGCATCACCATCACTGTCGGCGAGGCGCAGCGCCTGGTCCAGCTTGCCCAGGGCCATAGGGGCGTTCTTGTCCAGGATGTCGGCCGAGACCTTATCGATTTTGGCGTCCAGGGACACAACGTCGCTGATTGTCGTTTTGTAGGTGGCGAAGGTCGCGGTCAGTTCAGCCAGCATGGCCCGACGGCTGGGATTGATCAACGCCTTTTCGGCTTCCGCCAGCAGCGCATCGACCTCTTTCGTCGCCTCCTGTATCCGCGGGACAAACACCTCATCCCCGGACAGCAGAAAATCCTTCATTTGAATGCGGGTCTGCGACACGTTCTGATCAACAGCGGCAATAAGGTTGGAATTGCGCGCGATGCGGCGATAGTCAGAGAAACTGCTGTCGATGATGGTCAGACCGACAAAGGCACCACCACCGATAAGCAGCAGCAGGAACAGCAGCAGCCCCTGCCCGGTGAAGATACGATGAGCGATTTTTAGCCTGTCCATGCGCATGTCGTGCCCCATCCTGGTCTTCAGGGGTGGGCAAAAGCCCCGCACCGCAGGCCCACACCACGGCACAACCTTCCCACCCATTAGATTGCAGATGTCCAAAAAATACTGGTTTCCGGGTATCGGCAACAACGCGAAAGGTTAGGGAAATCTGAATCTAGGCTTAGGGTTATATTGAGAGGCAGCACATGTTTATTTGTTACTTTTTGACGAAAAGAAATATCAATGACTTGGACAGAACCGAAACACTCTGCTTCGCATCGGCGGGGCTTGCGCGCATCGTTAGGACCGGGTCCAATGGGGACGCGAGATGACCAACGGCGGAGGGATGGACAATGTCGGCCTGTGGCTGCGACCGGCGCGGATTTTTTGGGCATGCCTTCGGTTGCGGCGCCTGGGTGGCTGTGGCTTTAACCGCCGGGACCGTTACCGCACAACGCTCGCAGGCCCGGACATTGTCCGATCCGGTGGTGACGACTCCGT
>NZ_JAIXSV010000242.1 GCF_027484505.1 Asticcacaulis sp. | reverse complement strand
TATCAGACCGATGCCGGGGCCTGCGCCGATTACGACAGCGTCATCGGCATGGACAAGGAGGAGCCGCTGCGTCGCTTCACCACGCGCATCGGCAAGGAGCGCTATAAGCCGGCTTCAGGTCCCGCGACCCTGTGTGGCGTTTTTGTTGAAACGGATGACAGGACAGGACTGGCCACGCGTGTCGAACCCATCCGCCTGGGCGGACGGCTCAAGACGGTGTTGCCAGAACTTCAGGTTTCGGTTTAGAAGCAGCGCATTCCGGTGATGTAAGGCTCTGATGAAGGGCCGAACTCCCATCATGCAAACATGTGAAAAATACGCGAAGGGCCGCCCCGAGCGTATTTTTCCCGATATGGACAACACAAAAAAGTATTCGGCTTTGGCCGAAGACTTTGTTTGTGAGTGAGGGTTTATGGCTGGCCATAGTAAATTCAAGAACATCATGCACAAGAAGGGTCGCGCCGACGCGGCCCGTTCCAAGCTGTTTTCCAAGCTGGCGCGCGACATCACCGTGGCCGCCAAGTCGGGTATGCCTGACCCGGCCATGAACCCGCGTCTGCGTCTGGCGGTCAACAACGCCAAGGCCGAGTCCATGCCGAAGGACAATATCGACCGCGCCATCAAGAAGGGGGCGGCCGGTGAATCCGACAATATGGAAGAAATCCGCTACGAAGGCTTCGGGCCGCAAGGCATCGGCATCATCGTCGAGACCCTGACCGATAACCGCAACCGTACCGGCGGCAATGTGCGTTCCTACTTCACCAAGTTCGGCGGCAATCTGGGTGAAACCGGTTCGGTCAGCTTCATGTGGGACCGCATGGGCCAGATCGAATACCCGCTGAAGGCCGGGTCGGCTGACGCCATCATGGAAGCGGCCATCGAAGCCGGGGCTGCCGATGTCGAAACCGATGAGGACGAGGAAGACGGCGGCCACCTGATCTTCACGGCCTATGAAGACCTCAACGCCGTGACCGAAGCCGTGGCCAAGGTTTTGGGCGATCCCAAGTCCACCAAGTTCATCTGGAAGCCGCAGACTCTGTCGCCCATCACGGGTGATCCGGCCAGGACGCTGATGAAGCTGATCGACGCGCTCAACGACGATGACGACGTGCAGGCGGTCTATGCCAATTTCGACATCTCGGACGAAGAGATGGAAGCGCTCAGCGCCTGATCATCAGCCCCTCCGGAAACGGAGGGGTTTTTGTTTGAGTAAGGCCACGCCATAAACTTTGCCTCTTTATATTGATTTCGATTGCGCGCCGTCGCACATAGGCACGTCATGACCGAAACGCCTGACCCTTCCGAACCGGGGCGCGATGCCGCCAACAGCCCGCTGCCCCTGTGGCGGCGCTGCTGTCAGTTCCTGTTCGAGATGGATGCCAAGACGGTGCGCGCCATCTGGGTGACGCTGGCTCTGTTTGCCATGATTGGGGTCATCTTCCTGATCGGCAAGACCGATTTCGGCCATGAGGTGACACACGAATTCGAACTGTGGATGGCCGAATACCGGGATTCCCCCTGGGGTATCTTCATCGTCATCGCCGTCTTTACGCTGTCGGCCTATATCGGCGCGCCGCAGTTTGTGCTGATCGCGGCCTGCGTGGTGGCCTTCGGGCCGTGGCTGGGCTTCTTCTATTCATGGGTGGCCACCGTCGTGTCAGGGGCCGCCACCTTCTATACGGGGCGGCTTATCGGGGCGGATACGTTCAACCGCATCGGTGGCGGGCATCTGGGGCGGCTGTCGGACTATATCGGGCGCAACGCCTTTTCGGCCTCGTTCATCGTGCGCAATGTCCCTTCGGCGCCGTTTATCATCGTCAACATGGCCTTTGGGGTGTCAAAGGCTCCGTTCACCGGTTTCATACTGGGGCTGGCGCTGGGCTCGATCCCCAAGACGGCGCTGGTGGCGCTGTTTGGCAATGTCTTTACGCGCATCGTCGAGGGCGGCGACTGGAAGGGCACCGCGCTGATCGCGCTGATCGGGCTGGCCTGGCTGGGCGTTGTCATTCTGGCCAGACACCTGATCACCAAATGGCGCGAAGGCCGCAGCGCCGCGAGCGGCACTGACGAAAATCAATAGTTTACCGTTATGCGTTTCAAGGTGATTCGAAGTTTTTTTTTGAAGGCCTTGAAATTGACGCGAGATAAGGGCAAGGGAGTTTTCCCCTTGCGGACGGCGCGTGTTTTCGCGGCGCGATGCCCTTAACGGGGACCTATGCGCCGCCGGTAGCCCGGCCACCTCCCAGACAAATTTCTCGCGGTAGTGCTCAATGTTAAAGCCCTTCTTCGGCAGCTTCTCCAACGATATAGCCATCGACCTCGGTACGGCCAACACGCTGGTCTATCAGAAGGGGCGCGGCATCGTGCTCAATGAGCCGTCGGTGGTGGCGCTGCGCAATATGGGCGGGCGCAAGGTGGTGCACGCGGTGGGCATCGAGGCTAAGCAGATGCTGGGCCGCACGCCGGGCCATATGGAAGCCATCCGTCCGATGCGCGACGGTGTTATTGCCGATTTCGAAGTCGCTGAAGAGATGATCAAGTACTTCATCCGCAAGGTGCACAATCGCAAGGGTTTTGTAAACCCGAAGGTTATTGTCTGCGTGCCGTCGGGCGCCACCGCTGTGGAACGCCGCGCCATCAACGACTCGTGTCTGAACGCCGGGGCGCGTCGCGTCGGGCTGCTGCCTGAGCCCATGGCCGCCGCCATCGGAGCAGGCCTGCCTATCCACGAGCCGACCGGTTCGATGGTCGTTGATATTGGCGGGGGCACGACCGAAGTGGCCGTTCTGTCGCTGTCGGGCGTCGTCTATGCCAAGTCGGTGCGCGTCGGTGGGGACAAGATGGATGAAGCCATCACCAACTTCATGCGCCGCAACCACAACCTGCTGATCGGTGAAACCACGGCGGAGCGCATCAAGAAGGACATCGGCACCGCCCGCGTCCCGCATGATGGCGAAGGTCTGGCGATCGAAGTGAAGGGCCGCGACCTGATGCAGGGCGTGCCGCGCGAAGTGCGCATCAGCGAGCGTCAGGCGGCGGAGGCTTTGGCCGAACCGGTGGCGCAGATCATCGAGGCCGTGAAGGTGGCGCTGGAAGCCACGCCACCTGAACTGGCCGCTGACATCGCGGACAAGGGTATTATGCTGACCGGCGGTGGTGCGCTGTTGCGCGGGCTTGACTCGGAAATCCGCGATCAGACCGGCCTGCCGGTGACGATCGCCGAAGACCCGCTGTCGTGCGTGGCCATCGGTTGCGGCAAGGTGCTTGAGCATCCGCGCTGGATGAAGGGCATCCTCGACTCGACGATGTTCTGAGCCTGAAGGGGCGAGGGCAGGGCCGAAAAGCGTCGGTCCTGTCATCAGACCGTCTACAATTTCCTTGATAGTTTCGGACCGAAACTTGCAGTATCTGTCCTCTGAGTGAGGGTCCGGGTGGGCCCGGAGGGAAGTCAGCGTGCGATACGGGGATAACCAGCCTTTTGAACATCTGAAACTGCCCATTACGTGGGGAGTGATGATCCTTGTCGCCGCCATTTGCGTGGTCGCGGCATTGCTGTTCCTGGGTGACCGGCGCGGCGGGCTGGATGCGGCGGCTTATGGCAACCGGGCCGGCTTTGACCGGGCGGCGGCCAAAAGCAATAACCTGCTGTCCTCACCGGCGCACTTCGTCAGCGACCGCACCAATGGCATCGAGGACTATTTCTTCGCCGTCAGCGAAAACCGCGTCCTGAAACAGAAAATTGTCGAGCTGGAACGCTATCGGGATGACTACCGCAAGGCCAAGGAACTGAACCGCCGCTATGAGGTTCTGCTCAATCTGCGCACCGAGCCGGAAGTCGAAAGCGTCTCGGCGCGTTCGGTTTCGGTATCGCGCGGGCCGTTCAACAACAACCGCCTGATTGATGCCGGGTCATCCAGAGGCCTCGCCTTTGGTAATCCGGTAATCAATGAACACGGGCTTGTCGGTCGTGTGGTCGGCGTCAGCCCGGACGTCAGCCGCGTGCTGATGGTCACCGATGTCGTAAGCCGCGTGCCGGTCATGGTCGCCCGCACCGACGCCCGCGCCATGATGGTGGGCGACGGGGGTGGTTTTCCGCGTCTGGAATTTGTGCGCGGCGGGCCCGACGTTCTCAAAAAAGGCGATCAGATTCTGACCTCCGGCGATGGGGGTATCTTCCCGCGTGGCTTGCCGGTAGGGGAAGCGCGGCGCGGGGTCGATGGTGTGTGGCGGGTTGACCTGTATACCAATCGCGGACCTGTTGATCTGGTCAAGGTTATGAAGTTCAAGGATTTCAGCCAGCTTCCGCACGCCGAAGAGGTGCTGCGCACGCCACTGGTCACAGATGTCCTGCCGCCACCGCCCCCGACGGCGGCCGGGACCGCGCAAAGCACCAGCGCTTCAAACGCTACGGTATCAGCCAGCGGAACCGCCGTCAGTTCCGCCGCCACCAGCGCCAATTCGGCCAGTGTTGCGCGGCCACGTCCGACGCCGGTGTCCTCTCCCGCCGCACAGACGCCGCGTCCACAATCCGTTCCGGCCCCTGAGGCGCCGGCGTCGGCCTCGTCCGCCAGCGTCAGCGGAGGCTGAGGCCATGCTGGCTCCGCAACGCCGTCCCCGCTCATCGTCCACCCGCAGCATGACGCCGTCGGCCAGCCGCCGCGCGCGTCTGTACAAGGCGCTGTTTGAAAACCGCACACCGCGCCGTGGATCGGGAGGGATCGTCGGGCCGCAGGACTGGTTGCTCTATCCGGCCCTGATAGCGGTTCTGGCGACGCTGGTGCTGGCTACCGACCTGCCCTTGCCGTTTGGGTGGGACCTGCCGGAGCCGGTGTGGCCCGTGGCGCTGGCCTTTGCCTGGCCGCTGATCCGCCCCAGCTTTATCGCGCCGATCCTGCTGGGTTTGATGGGGCTGTTTCTCGACTATTTCTGGGGCGCGCCGCTCGGTTTCTATGTCATCGGCCTGATGGCGGTCCACGCCGCGACGCTGATCATCCGCAGCTATATTGTGGGGCAGGACACCTGGGTGGTCATCGGGGCCTATACCCTTGCGGTTCTGTTGTTTTTTGCACTCGGCGTGATCATGACCACGCTCGATTCCGGTGTCGTGCCGCGCCTGATCAGCGTGTTTGAACAGATGCTGGCCACCTGGTGTCTGGTCGTCGTCGTGCTGATCCTGCTTGAGCGCTTTCTCAACAGCGATGTGAGGTTCAATTGAGCGAACCCTCCATCTTTTTTGAGGACGTCAACGAGAAGCAGGGGACGTTCCATCGCCGCATCTTTCTGATGGGCGGGGTGACGGCGCTGGGTATCTTTGCGCTGGGCGGGCAACTGGCGCTGCTTCAGATCGTACAGGGCGGCAAGTACAAGCGCCTGTCGGCGGCCAATCAGTTCAATTTCCGCGTCGTGCCACCGCCGCGTGGCAAGATTCTGGACCGCAATGGCAATGTCATTGCCGGGAACCGTCCGTCGTTTCGCGTGCTGATTATCCGCAACGAAATCGACGACCTCGACGATACGCTGGATCAGATTTCCTACGTCCTGCCGCAGGTGCAGGACAATCGCCGCCGGATCGTGCGCGACATCAACCAGTCGCAGCGCTTTGTGCCGACTGTTGTGGCGGCTGACCTTACCTGGGAAGAGTTTTCGCGCGTCAACCTGTTTGCCGCCGAAATCCCCGGCGTGCAGGCGGTGATGGACGAAATCCGCGTCTATCACTACGGCGGGGCCTTTTCGCACGTCGTGGGCTACGTCTCGAAAATTTCCGAAAAGGACCTTGAGGCCGAAGGGGAAAACCCCGATCCGCTTCTGCTGCATCCGGGCTTCCGCATCGGCAAGCAGGGGGTCGAAAAGGCCTTTGACAAGCAGCTTCGCGGCGTGGCGGGGGCCCAGAAGATCGAGGTCAATGCGCGCGGTAACATCGTTGCCGAAGACCCCGATGGCACGCGCCCGCCGACGCCGGGCGAAGACATCACCCTGACGCTGGATGCCGAGGTGCAGGCGCGCGCGCTTGAGGTGTTTGAGCAGGATTCCGGCAGTGCGGTCCTGCTCAACATCCACACCGGCGAAATCCTGTGCATGGTGTCGGCACCATCCTTTGATCCCAACCTGTTCGTGTCGGGTATTTCGTCCAAGGCCTATAAGCTGCTGAACGAGTATGAGCGGCGTCCTCTGCTGGACAAGGCGATCGGCTCGACATTCGCGCCGGGCTCGACCTTTAAAATGGCGACGGCCCTGTCCTTCCTCGATGCCGGGGTCGATCCGTCCGAGCGCGTGGTTTGCCGCGGCTCATATCGTTTTGGTAACCGCACCTTCCGCTGCCACGGCGTGCACGGTTCGGTTGATATGCGCCATGCGCTGAAATTTTCGTGCGACACCTACTTCTATCACATCTGTAACCGCGCCGGCGTGGACCGTATCGCCGCCACCGCGCACAAGCTGGGTCTGGGGGAGTTGTTCGATCTGGAGATCGAAGGGCAGAAGTCGGGGCTTGTGCCGACGACCGAATGGAAGCGCACCTATTTCGATGGCACGAAGGGTCGCCCCAAAGACCCCAAATGGCATCCCGGCGAAACGCTTTCGGTGGCCATCGGGCAGGGCTATACGACGGTGTCGGCGCTGCAACTGGCCGTATATGTGTCGCGCATCGCCAATGGCGGTAAAGCCGTCACGCCGCACCTGATCAAGAAGATCGGGGCGGTGGATACCGATTTTGATTTCAAGCCATTGGGCATACCGCCTGAGCATATCCAGATCGTACGCGACGGCATGGAAATGGTGTCTAACGATGCTGACGGCACAGCGTTCCGTAACTCTCAGCTCAATCTGGGTGACATGAAGATGGCCGGCAAGACCGGTACGGCTCAGGTCATCAACTATGATCGCGCCGGGACGCGCAAGGCGACGCAGTGGAAGAACAAGGACCACGGCCTTTTCGTCTGCTACGCGCCGGTTGATAATCCGCGCTATGCCATGGCGGTCATCGTGCAGCACGGTATCGCCGGGGGACGCTTCGCCGCCCCGAAGGCGCGTGAGATCATGAAGGTGGCCCTGCTCAAGGACCCCGAGCTTCAGGCGCGCATCGTCGCCCCGCCGCCGCCCGAACCCGTCGAAGCCGCCGAAACCGCGCCGCCTGAGGTCGAAAGCACCGAAGTCGCGCCGGAAAGCAACGAATACATCCCTCCCGTACCCTGAGGTTCCCATGGCCGAAAGCGCAATGACCCGGCGGGGTGAACGCGAACGTTATGACATCAAGCTGCTTCAGGTGGATTGGGGCTTTGCGCTGGTGCTGTCGCTGATTGCCGGCATCGGTGTGCTGGTCCTCTATTCGGTGGGGGGCATGTCATGGGAGCCGTGGGCCTATAATCACGTTCTGCGTTTTGGCCTGTGTTTCCTCTTCATGATCGTGCTGGCTCTGGTCGATCTGCGCTGGTGGATGCTGCTGGCCTATCCGGCCTATGGGGTGTCCTTGCTGCTGCTGGTAGCCGTGGAACTGGTCGGGGATGTGCGTATGGGCGCGCAGCGCTGGCTGGAAATCGGGTCCTTCTCCATGCAGCCGTCTGAATTTATGAAGCTGTCCATCGTGATGGCGCTGGCGCGCTGGTATCACGAAGCGGGGACCAAGGACGCGGTGCTGTCGTGGAAGCTGTTGATTCCCTTCACCATGATCATGGCCCCCGTCCTGCTGGTGGCGCACCAGCCCGATCTGGGGACAGCTATGCTGATCCTTCTGACCGGCATTACGGTGATGATCGTGGCCGGGCTCGACTGGCGCATTATCGGCACCGCCGCTGTCGGTGGCGCGGTCGCCATCCCGTTCTTCGTCCTGTTCGTCATGCATGACTATCAGCGCAAGCGCGTTCTGACCTTCCTCAACCCCGAAGCCGACCCGTCGGGTGATGGCTATCACATCCTGCAATCCAAGATCGCTATTGGGTCAGGAGGGCTACTCGGCAAGGGGCTAGGGCTGGGATCGCAGTCGCAACTGAGCTTCCTGCCGGAAAAGCACACCGACTTTATTCTGGCGGCTGTGGGTGAGGAGCTGGGGTTTCTGGGCGCGTTTACGGTGTTTGCCCTCTATGCGCTGGCGGTGTTCATGGCCCTGCGCATCGCGTCGCTTTCGCACTCGCATTTCGGGCGGCTGGCGGCGGCGGGGGTGACGGCGACCTTCGCGCTTTATGTGCTGATCAACGGGGCGATGGTGATGGGGCTGGCCCCCGTGGTGGGCGTGCCGCAGCCGCTTCTGTCCTATGGCGGCTCGGTGATGACCACCGTGATGATCGGCTTCGGTCTGGTTATGGGGGTGAAGGTGCATCGTTATCAGGAATTGCCGCGCACCCAGTCCTTCCTGTCGCATTTTGAGTAAAAGCGCTTCCGGCAGGCGCGAAAGAAACAGACTATGGATTTTGAAGAACTGATCGAACTGGCGCGCGACTCCTATGTGGGGCAATTCGCGCATTTCGCCGATGTGCAGGCCAAGGCTCATCCCGGCGGTGTGGCTGAGGTCAAGCTTGAGGTCTCGGTCGAGGCCGGGCTTTACCGGTCGCTCTACTGTGCCGACTATATGACCGGCCCGGCGGAGGACGACGCGCCGCAGATCGTTGAACTGTCGCCCGATGAAGAGGTGGCGTTTGATCCGATTGTGGTGACGCTGAACGAACTGGAAATGACGGTTGAAGCGCTCGACTGGCACGAGATGAACCTGTCCCTGACCGGTGCGCCGGAAACGCTTCAGGGGCTGGAGGCGTGGTTTGAGACCTGGTTCGACCCGGAAGACCGCAATGTCGATCTGGACTCGCGCTTTTCAGGCCATATTCATTCGCTGCTGGTCGATGCCGACCACCTGCACGTCGATTTCGGCACGGCTCCGGTGCAGGCTCTGATTGACCTGCTGCTGCTGATCGAGATGAACGGCTGCACGGCGGTGCGGGTGTTTTAACCCACTAAACCTTCGATATAGGCCGGAACCACCTCTGTGGCGGGGCCGTAGAGGCGCTCGTTAAACAGACTGTGGCCCTGAGACGGTTCCAGGTTCAGCTCCACCGTGTGCGCTCCGGCCCGCGTAGCCTCCTGCACGAAGCCCGCCGCCGGATAGACGTTGCCCGACGTGCCGATGGAGAGGAACAAGCCGCAGCCCGACAAGGCG
This sequence comes from Asticcacaulis sp., assembly GCF_027484505.1. GTDB lineage: Bacteria > Pseudomonadota > Alphaproteobacteria > Caulobacterales > Caulobacteraceae > Asticcacaulis. Next base: position 19,734 of record NZ_JAIXSV010000242.1, on the reverse strand, counting down.
TCGTAGATGCGTTCCATCTGAAATGGCATTTCTCCAAACCACACGATGTCCGGACGCAGGCCCAGGCTCCCGAACGGCGAGGGTGTGTCTATATGAATATCGCCCGTCCAGTCGCAGGTCTTGCCGGTTTCGACACAGCGCGCTCGCAGCAGCTCACCGTGCATATGGATCAGGCCAAAGCCGCGTTTCGGCGTGACACCCCGGTGCGCCCGGTCGTGCAGATCATCGACATTCTGCGTCACCAGTAGCACATCGCCGTCATAGGCCGCCGACAGCCGCGCCAGAGCCTGATGCGCCGCATTGGGGGTTACGTCTTTTAACTGTGTGCGGCGTTGATTGTAGAAGTCGTGGACCAGAGCCGGATTGACTTCAAAGCCTTCGGGCGTCGCTACGACTTCGACGCGATGCCCACACCACAGCCCGTCGGAGGCCCGAAAGGTCGGCACGCCCGACTCGGCCGAAATGCCCGCCCCGGTGAGGATGACGATAGAGGGCCGCACGGCGTTACTGCCCTTTCAGCACCACGCCTTCGCGGCGCGGGTCGGCTCCGCCGTCGATGCCGTTGTTGCGGAACATGACGCCGTGCAGGCCGGAGTTTTCGCCCTGTACCTCCTGAATCGTATAGCCCATGTCTTTCAGCCCTTGCAGAACGTCGGGTTTCAGGCCGGCTTCGATGCGGATGGCCGTCGGGTTGGCCACGACGTTTGGCAGGGCGACAGCCTCCTGCACGCTGAGATTCCAGTCGAGCATCCCCACCAGCGCCTTGAGATTATAGGACAGGATGGACGAACCGCCGGGCGAGCCGATCATGCCGATCAGGTGCTTGTCCTTATCGAAAATCAGCACCGGCGACATGGAAGAACGCGGGCGTTTGCCGCCTTCGACCGCATTGGCGATCTTCTGGCCGGTCTTCGTCACCGGGGTGAAAGAGAAGTCGGTGAGTTGATTGTTCAGGAAAAACCCGCCGACCATGCGGCCTGTACCGAAGATGCTTTCGACCGTTGTGGTCATGGACACAGCGTTGCCGTAGCGGTCGCGGATGACGAAATGCGTGGTCCCAGCCGGCTCCTGCGTCGCATCCTTCGCCCAGGCCACGGCGGTCGGCGGCGTGCCATAGGTCGGGGCGGGTGAGGCCTTGCCAATCGTGATGGTGGCCGCACGGTTGCGCACATAGGCCGGATCGCGCAGCCCGTTGATCGGGACGCTGACGAAGTCGCTGTCGGCCACGTACTGATCGCGGTCGGCGTACATCAGCCGTTCGGCTTCGATAATCACCTGCCAGCCGCGCGCATCATTGGCTCCGTAGTCGCTCATTGGGAAGGTTTCGACGATCTTCAGCGCCTGAAGCAACGACACGCCTGAGGAGGGCGGTGGCGGGACGCAGATAATATAGACGCGATAGGTGTCGCAGACCGGCACCCCGGCCTTGGGGAAATACATCTTGAAATCCAGCGGTTGCAGGTCGCCGTGCAGGGGGCCTTCGTGCGTTCTGGCGATCATGGCCTCGACCAGTGGCCCTTCGCGGAAGATGACTGCGCCCTTGTCGGCCAAAGTGCGCAGCGTCTCGGCATAGGCCGGGTTTTTCAGCACGTCGCCTGTCTTTTTGATGCCACCCTTGCCGTCACCGAAATAGGTCTTCACGTCGGGCGTCTGACTTTGCGGGAAGCGGCCGCTGGCCAGATAGTTCCCCAGACGCGGCGAAATGACAAAACCCTCTTCGGCCAGCTTTTCCGGCGTGTGGAACAGGTCCTTCCACGCCAGCTTGCCGTGCTGAGCATGGGCCATGTCGAGCATCAGTACCGCACCCGGCACGCCGGTGGCGCGACCAGAAACCACCGCTTCGCCAAAGGGCAGAGGCGTGCCATCGGGCTTGAGGAACAGGGTGCCGTCGGCGGACTTGGGGGCGGTCTCTCGGCCATTATAGGCCGTCGCCTGACCGGTCTTGTAGTCGTAATAGACCATGAAGGCCCCGCCGCCGAGGCCGGAGCTTTGCGGCTCGACCAGAGACAGGGTGGCCTGAACGGCGATGGCGGCATCGACCGCCGTACCGCCGCGCTCCAGTATCTCCATGCCCGCCTTCGCTGCCAGCGGATTGGCCGCCGCCACAACCGGGGTGAAGCGCTTGGCCGGGGCCGGACTAAATGTGGCGCAACCGCTCAGACCCAAGACCAGTGAAGCAGCGAGAAAAAGGCGGCGTGAGAGCATGGGAGGCTTCCGCGGGAAATGAAACACAGAGGCGCATACTATAGGCGGCGCACCAATCAGCCACCAGAGTTTTACGGGTACGCACGCAATTTTGTCCGTGTTAAGAACGCCTGTACCCTCGGGCTTCAGGTTCGTTAAACGGCCCGTCATTTGAAATCTATGGAACGGTTTTATGCACAGTCTGGATGATCTGCGCTCCGGCGCGCTTGCCGGCGCGCGGCATGTAAAGCTCAGCGGGCTGACGACCTTTCCCGAAGCGCTGTACGATCTGGCGGACACGCTGGAAGTGCTCGATCTGGGCGGCAGCCACTTGACGCACCTGCCTGAGGATTTCGCGCGTCTACACCGGCTGAAAATCCTTTTCGGCTCGAACAATCCGTTTGAGACCCTGCCGCCGGTGCTGGGGCGTTGCGAGGCGCTGGAAATGGTCGGGTTTAAATCCTGCCGCCTCCGTGAGGTGCCATCCGAAGCCCTGCCACCGCGCCTGCGCTGGCTCATTCTGACGGATAATTGCGTCGAAAGCCTGCCGGAGAGCCTGGCGGACTGCGCCGCTCTGCAAAAGCTGATGCTGGCGGGGAACCGGTTGATAGCCCTGCCGGAAGGCCTGCAAGCCTGCCGCTCGCTAGAGCTATTGCGTCTGGCGGCCAATCAGTTTGAAAGCCTGCCCGGATGGCTGACCCAATTGCCGCGCCTGTCCTGGCTGGCCCTGTCCGGCAATCCGGTTACAGGAGCGGTTGAGGCCGCTATGGCCTGTGTCCCGGTGGCGGACATCGCATGGTCTGACCTGTCACTGGGCAAAGTGCTGGGCGAGGGGGCGTCGGGCACCACGTATCTGGCGCAACTGTCTGAAGGTTCCATCACGCGTCAGGTGGCGGTCAAGATATTCAAGGGGGCCATGACCAGCGATGGTTTGCCCCAAAGCGAGATGGCGGCCTGTGTCGCCGCCGGGCGTCATGATGGCTTGATACCCGTGGTGGGTAAGGTGCGCGGCCATCCGGACGGCCGCGACGCGCTGGTCATGGAGCGGATCGACCCGCACTGGCGCGTGCTGGCGGGACCTCCCAGCTTTGAGACCTGCACGCGCGATGTCTATGGGGACGGGGTGCGATTTGATGTCGGGATGGCATCAGGTATCGCTCAGCAGGTCGCGAGCGCCGCCGCTCATCTGCACAGCCGGGGTATTCTGCACGGCGATCTTTATGCACATAATATCCTCCATGACGGTAATGGCCGCGCCTGTCTGGGGGATTTCGGGGCCGCTTCGGCCTATGACCCGGCGGACCGCACGAAGGCGGAGGCGCTTCAGCGTCTGGAGGTGCGCGCCTTCGGCTACCTGCTGGAAGAACTGACGCAGCGCTGTGAGGCCCCGAAGGCACTTAAAGCCCTTGCTGCCGCCTGTCTGGATGAGCGGGCGAACATGCGCCCCCTATGGCCTGAGCTTGTTGAAAGCCTGATCACTTTCTCACCTTAGAGTCGTTTGCAGTTAATCGCACAACTCATTACGCCACCATAAGTAGTAAAATTTTAACCCTTCCTGTTAAATATAAAATCAACGTTATTTAATTCGGGCGGGAAAATTTCACATGTTCAGCAGGCTTTCCTTACAGATAAAGGTTATTTCCCTTGTCGCCTTCATTGCGGCGATAGGCGCAGCTGTGGTGCTCTACACCGAGTTTGCGCTGGGAAGCGCAATCGACAAGTATGAGCAGGCTTTGACCGGTCCTTCTGCGGGCGCGGTGGCATTGGCTGGCTCCGCTCGTGATGCCGCCTGGACATCCCGCTCGATCCTCAATGCTATTATTGCCGAGGATGCTGGAAAGTTTGAAAAAGCTCGCCGGGACACTGAAGACGGCAGGGCTTTGTTCAATAGCGAGATGAAGGCAGCCGAGAGGCTTCTTCCGGAAAAGGCTAAAGAACTTGATGTGCTGGTAGAAAAATACAATGCCGCAATGTCAACTGTGTGCCTCGAAGCTATAGGTTTGTCGGAGGCAAATCGTAAGGAAGACGCGGTTACACAGATGGAAAACAGCTGTGCGCCCGCCTTGCTGGAGGTTATTAAGGGTATTGACGTCATTGTGGGGGATACGGTTCAGGAAAACAATGTCTTGGCGTCTAAACTGAATAAAGACTCCGATGTCGCCTCCAACAATTCCAAAATCTTCGGTCTTGTGGGGCTGACGGTGATCGGTGCTTTAGCGGTATGGTTGGTTCATATGAGTGCCCGGCAGAAGGTCGTTGCCGAGGCAGCGCGACGCGCGGCCATGCTCAAACTGGCCGATGATTTTGAAAAATCGGTCGGTGGTATTGTGTCGCTGGTATCATCCGCCGCTACCGAAATGCAGGCGGCCGCCTCGCAACTGAGTGCCACGGCACAGCAGACCTCGTCCCAGTCTGTAGCCGTCTCATCCGCGGCCGAAGAGGCTGAGGCCAATGTCACGTCGGTGGCGGCCTCTACCGAGGAACTGGGGGCTTCGGTTGAGGAGATAAGCCGTCAGATCGAAACCTCAGCTTGTGTTACAGCCAATGCCGTGCGTGAAGCCGATGCGGCCCAATCCGTTGTTGGTGAACTCAATGAAACGGCCACTGCCATAGGGGGTGTTGTTGATCTCATTGCCGGTTTGGCCAGTCAGACCAATCTCCTGGCACTCAACGCCGCTATAGAGTCAGCGCGTGCGGGGGAAGCGGGGCGAGGCTTTGCGGTTGTTGCATCGGAAGTGAAGGCCCTGGCCGCGCAAACCGCGAAGGCTACAACTGAGATTTCCGAGAAAATTGCTAAAATTCAGGAGGCAACGGTTCGTGCGTCCACGACCATGCACAATATCTCCGGAACGATTCAAAGTCTTAATCACTCCTGCGCGGCTATTGCTACGGCCGTGGAGCAACAAAACGGTGCCACCAAAGAGATCATTCAGGCGATCAATCAGGTATCCGTCGGCACTCAAGAGGTCACGACGAACATTTCTGGTGTGGCCAAGGCCTCCGAGCAGACGGGCGAGGCCGCCGTGCAGGTGCAAAGTTCGTCCACGGAATTGGCGATGCAGGCTGAGCGCCTTTACAACGAAATGGACAAGTTCCTGCAAACGGTCCGCGCGGCCTGATTGCGGTCACACGCTTACAACAGAACAAGCCCCGTCAGACATGGCGGGGCTTTGTTTTGGGCGTTTGAGCAACAGGCAAAAGAAAAGGCTCCCCGTGGGGAGCCTGTCTTTGAAACGAATGGCGCACTCGAAGAGATTCGAACTCCTGACCCTCAGATTCGTAGTCTGAGTAGGAACTTTTGCCATTCAACGGGTTAGACTTGCGCTGCCTGTAAACCAAAAGCAGCCACCATTGATGAGGGTGACGTCCGGTTTGCCGGGTTGAGACTGCCTAAACCTGCGCATCAAAGGCCTCCTTTGCCTTCTTGTATTCGTCGCGTGCCTTCGTCAGCGAAGCGTACTCCGTTTCCAACAAGTCGTATGCCTTCTGCCAATTCGTCTTCATAATTGCGCGCATCTCATCGGTAGGCGTTCCATTCTGCAACATCTGTCGCGACATGTCAGCGTCGCTTTTTGCCAGAATCGTCAGTGAAGCAGAGGCAGCTGAAAAGCGCTCAGCCATCTGCGACCAAGTTATCGCAAATTTATCCAAATCGTTTTGAGTAATCATCTCGTCCCTTTCGACGTATGTTTAGCGCTTCTAACCCCGATTGTTTGCAACATAGTAAAAGGCAAAGCCTTGGTGCCGAAATGACTAAGCACCACTTGTCACTCGGCAGGCTTTTTGAGCAGAGCCCCATAGAAGCGACAGCCACATCTCGTTCACCCCATGGGGCCCGAGGTAGGACGCGAGGGCTGTATCGCACGCGATGTGCTACAATTGGCGTAGAAAGTACGCTGAATTGATTCCGTCAGATGCGGCACATGTATCAACTGGAAGATGAAAACGCGAAGCTGAAACGCATTTCCGCGTCTATGGGTCCTTTAGACGCTGGTTGACACTTGTGAGTTGTTACTCGACCAATATGCCCTCAGAAATTGCCTTGTTGAGTGTTTCCAGCAAGACGGCACACTGTTTGTCAGTTGGAAGTTTCATAGGCATTTGCATGGCAATCTTTAGGACGCCCATCTCCTTTGGTGTCAGCAGGCGCTTAGAAACAAGGGTATCGTGAATCATGTTCCATTTAGCAGCCGGAATCGCCAGAATCTTTGTCTGCGCTTCGATGCCGTTATCCAGTTTCTGGGTGTTACGGGCCGAACGCTTTTCGCTCAGGTGTTCATCGTGGGATAGACATTCGCTGGTGAACTCCTGAGGTAGAAGGTTGGCAAACTCGTCCAAATGGTCGAGCATCCTTGTCCAGCATGCTTCGCGCTTAGCCCATTCCGAGATATTGGAGATGCCCTGCATGGGTCGCAGAAGATCGTCGTTCACGCGGGAAGCGACAACGGCGATGGTCTTTTCTAGGACCGCACTTATTCTTTGGGCATTCCAGACCCGCTGAAAATCGACGCTTTTGTCTTGGCGTCTGGTCAGCTCACTGATTACGGCCAGCGTGTAGGCTACAATGTTCGCGCGATAACCGTTATTGTACCACGACTGCGCGGACACAATTTTTTCGGTCGCCCTGAATATGATTCCTCGTGCGACAGCGCGTTTGAAATATGCTTCGTTGAAACGGTCCGATGACCTCTCCCACTCTTTGCCGATCCGCGAGGCATAGCGGGCGAAGTTCTTTTCTGCACCAAGATTAACGAACCTAGGATGGTCATCCCACACGTTCTCGAATTTCGCGAGATCGGTCTTGGTCAGCATTTGCGGTTTCGGATTTTCCGCCTTGAAGCGCCGCTGCTCCGCAGACGTTAGCTTGGCCTGCGCATCTGCGTACTGGCCACGGGCGCGTTCGTAAAACCACTTGGTCTCACGCTGTGAGCCCTTGCCCGCAGGCGCCCATATACGACGAGAAAACTCCTCCATACGGATATGGAAGGCATGGTTGGAAAAGAAGTCCGCAGCCTGAACTCGGTTCTGGGTATTTGCGTACTCGGAAATGCGCGGGACGACCTTCTCGCTTTCCTCGCTGTCGATGACGGACAGCTTCATTTGGACGAATATTTGGCTGAGGTCGGCCTTATCCTTCCTGCGGGTGTGGAATAGCGATGCGGTAGTTTGCCCGCCGTTCACAATTTGAAGATCGGTGATACGGGTGATTTGGAGGCCCTCCGCTGTCCGCTTCGTTGCAACTCCTTGGGCTGTTGCGGTAATGCCGTTGTTGTAAGCAAAAAACATTCCCGGTTCGGTCATGATGGTTGTTCGGATACCCTGATTGACCTTCGCTCTCGCCTGAAGGAACGTGCGGACGTTCTGCTCCAGCAGTCGGGCACCGAATTTCTCGTAGATCGTCGAGAGGATTGCCCCAGGCATGACGACTAAGTAAGACTCGTAGGTATCGTTTCCGAGGTGAGCCGGAAGACAAGAGATGCCAGTGCCGAACATCGCCTCGAAATCTAGATCAAGCGCTTCTTTGTGGCTGCGTGAGCTGCGCTGGCGGTGCAGCCTAGAGATATCCCAAATATGATAGCTCGTGGGGATTCCAGCGGTTACGGAATCCGGTAGTGCCTTGACCTTGTCGCTTAGAGTGCGCTCGGATACCAAGATAAGATTGATATGCCGGATCAGTGATTTCCTGTCGGCTATCTGGCGAGCCAATCCGTATTCGGGTGAAGTGACTTCCAGATCGGATGCCAGATTTTTCGTCAGACTGGCTTCGAAAAAAGTCGCGACGCGCTTAAATGCCGTGTTTGTCTCTGTGGGAGTGAGCGAAGCAAGTTCGGCGCGGCTGTCGAAGTCCGCCACGAAAAGATCAAGCCCGCCTTCGTCGTCGAACCAGTATCCGTCCACGCGCATTCCGCGCTGCGCGCGGTAATGGACAAACTCGAACCCTTCGATGAATCCCGTCTCTGTCAACTCGCGGGAAACTGCTTCCATAAATTCTGCAAGCAAGAAGCTGCCATTGGCCTCTGCCCCAGCCAGTAGATCCTGCCTGAAATCATGGAAAAACTCTTCCCGCGTAGAGTCCATTAGAGCCTCCCGAACATATCGTCGTCATCACAGACAAACGGCGCGATGGCCTCCAGCATGATCTCATATGCCACCCTCGTGATGCCAGATGGTATTTCCGACCTTACCAACCTCGGAAATCCCTTCTCCACGCGATAGCCTTTTAGCTCACTCACCAAGAAGCGAGGGCTATCATATTCAGCGAGGTGCGCGTATCCAATGCGGGCCAACTTGTCGGCGAAACGCTCGATGGCTTCAGCGTCGGATAATTCGCTTTCGATCTGGGTGACTATTGCGTTCAGCGATAGAGCATGATCGGAATCTGGGATATCGCTGAGGCGTTGCGTCAGCAGAAACAGGTCTGGGAGCGCGGACTCAAGCTGATCTTCGGATGAGATACGAACGGTGCTACGCTCCCGGCCTGAAAGCGATTTAACCTCGATGGCGCGTTCGCCGAAAATGAAGTCTTGGTGAGCGTCATCCGGCCCCAACCAAGCATCTACGGCTGAAGCTTGGGGTAGCGTATTCTGATAGAGTCTTCGCAAAACGTGCAGTTCACCAAATAAACCGCGAACCTCTTCCGGCGACAGCAATCTCGCATTGCGTCCAGCCAGAAATGCCTTCCATCGTTTGAGATGAGCCAGTGAGACAGCGAGAGCCGTCGCTGAGTCCGTAACCTCTTTGAGACTGCTGATTAGCGTCTCGCAAAGGCCAAGGAAAAGGTCGGTGTCGATGTGGCGAGCAAGAGTAAGAACGACCCGCTGCTGTCCAGCGAAATCGCCGTTTCGAAGATCAACGCTGATACCGCAGAGGGAAACCACTTCGCGGCGGAATAGTGCGGTGTGATCGCCAGCTAACTCAATGACGAGCAGGCACTGTCCAGTATTATCCCGCCCCCAGAAGACGGCAACGCCCGTCGTTCCCGCTACGCGAAGAACACTCAGATCGGTTGTCGGTGTCGGGATGGCGTCCCACGGAACTGGCTTACTCATCGTCATAATCCTCGTCCGCGTCCGGATCGTCATCCATCGAACCGTACATCTCTTCTACCCAGACTTTATTGGCGATCACTTCAATCTCGTATTCCGCTCCGTAAAGACCATCAGGGAAGCTCAAGCCCCACGCGGGAACCCTGTAGCCTGCGAAGTTAGGATTTTCGGTCGGCTCGAGAACATGTATCATCAACAATGGTTTTTTACGGACCATGCGATAGTGAACGTCAGACGGCTTCTTCTTCTTGGAATTGATACCTTCGGATGCCAGCCTCTCAGCATCGGCAATCTGATCGGGAGTTAGGCCAAGTTTCTCGTCGCCACGGCTGGCAACGCGGTAGCCTGAAACCAGCCACTTGTCATCAATCGAATCTTTTGCGGCAGTCCGGTCCTGGGCACCGAGGCGATATGCTGCCGGTTCACCCGGCCCTTTAGAAATCAGCAAAACATCAGCTTTAGGAAATCTAGACGCAATCTTGAGCAAGTACTCAACTGCGTCGGTTTTGCGTTTCCGTGCAGATTTATGCGCCTTAAATCGTAGCAAGAACTCATCGACTTTCCCGACATCAACGTCAGGAATGAACCACCCTTTTTCAGTCGGTGTGACTTTGCCGCCAAAGCCATCGCGCCAGTATTCCGAAATCAAATCCTCGTTGTCCTGATTGATTTTCGGATCGAGGGGGAGAAGCCAACTTTCCTGAAGTGTGCCGGTCAGGTTCTGGTTTAGGGTTACCTTTTCACCGCTGCGCATTTTGTTCGCGGCAGTCACCATCAGGCTGTCTGGGTGTGACCTCACGTAGAGCCCGAAATCGCGCGGACTCATTTCAGCTTGGCGCATACGAGTGATCTGTTGGCGAAGCTCTTCCGAAGCCAGACCAATGTGTCGGTACCAGTTGATCGAGTCGTTTGGGAGCCAGACCCGGCAGACATCCTCATAACCTGGTCGGTAACCGAACCAGCGGCCCATCTGCATCAGCGTGTCGTACATCTTCGTATTGCGGTACATATAGCTAACAGTCAGCCCTTCTATTGTCAGGCCGCGCGACAGGCTCAGACCGCCGATAGCAATAGCAGTCAGGCCTGTGTTATCCCGCTCATATTTACCGAAATCCAGCACCTCGTCGCTCTTGCTGTTAACCACATAAGTCCGCAGGTTATCGAAGGTGCCCCACAGAGCCGCTTTCACTTCTTCCCAAGTGAAGTGCCTTCCGCCAAACTCGTTGGCGGCGAACTCGGCATCGAATGTAGCCCGCAGACGTGCCATGTGCTCGTTCCGCGCTGATACCGCTTCTGGCATCATATAGTTGGCCTTCACGGCCTCCCGCATCCTGTCGAGGCGTAACCCGACGAAACTCCGCACCTCCTTCTGAACGGAAACAAACCGTGACACGTTGATCAGCATGGAACAGTGCTTCCGCTCCTGTCCCCTGAGATTTCGGATCGCGCGGGCCACGATGAACTGGTCCAGCGCACGATAAAGGCTGGGTGGCAACTCCGCGACCGGAAAGCCATTCTTATGGCTAAAAGGCAGGTACTCCTCGCAATCCCATATCTGCCGCAGGATTGCAGCGCGGCTTTCGTCGTTAAGGAATACCTTGTCCGGTCCGAAATAAGTGGTTGGTGCGTCCAGAGAGTGAATAAAGTCGGCCGGAAACAACTCTTCGTAAGCGTCTTTATCGAAGGCGTCGGGATCGATGAATATGTTAGCGAAAGGTGTGGCCGTATATCCTACGTAGCAGTTTTTCGTAAACAGCCTCAAAATCTTTCTGATCCACGCATTTGTAGCGGTAGGATTGATTTCCGGCTTGTTCGTGTTGATCGACGCATTGTCAGCTTCGTCATCGATGACCAGCATTGGGACATCAGCGATGCGATCGCGCCCTTTCGCGTTCAGCTCTCGCAACCAGATATGCAGAGCTTCAAGGGTTTTTACATTCTTCTTGATGACAAGAATAACGGGGTTTTTAAAATCATTGAGTTGAGCACCACTGACGTTTGCGGTCTGTTTGTTGAAATCGGAGTTTATATTGGTGAGTGTGACTGGGTTGGGGTAACTCTTGCCCAATCCCACACCGATATTGACCCGGTTTTCCGGGTCGCTAGAACGCCCAACAAATCCCTCATCGACACGCTGTTGAGTTTGCTTGCGCAGGTTGTTGTGGATTCCTGCTATTACAATTATGAACTTATATCCCGCGTCTGCTGCCTTGGCGATTACTCCCATGTAATTTGCAGTCTTGCCGGACTGGACATGGCCGATGACAAGACCACGGCGTTTCCACTCGCCTTCACTGGTGGGGTCCTGAAGCAGACCAAGAATTTTCGACCCGTCAGCGTTCAGGAGGGTGTTTACAACTGTAGGCTTCCAGCCTTGGCTTCGGAGATAACCGCCATAGGCATCCGCGTAGGTTGTGCCGATTTCGCGTTTGTGAATCCAGTCCTCGTCATGTGCTGCATCGACATCGACCAAAGAGACGCCAGCATTCATGCGCGACGGGATTGCGGTTTCGGCTTCCGTGATAATGTTCTGAAGATCGCCTGAGTATCCAAGAAGCGGCGCGAGGAGTGCGGCTTTAGCGGCGATACCGTCGCGCGATGGCGGGCTGTCTTGGTCGTCGAACGCGCCGATCAGTGCTGCGAGAACCACTTTTTCTTTATCGCTTTGGGAACTCAAGCGAACCTCCCCTTAATGTAATTCTCGACTATTTCCCCGTGATGGTCAAAGAGCCGTGTCGATCTGACAATATCCCGGAATGCCTCCGCATTCCCTGGCATCTCTCCCCATAGGGCGCTTCGCAGTTCGTCAAGCCGATCTGTTACATTCTCTACCTGCGGCATCTGACTTAGGTCGCGCGGGTGCGTTGAATAGTCGGAATAGACCATCTCTACCGGCAGCGAAGCGGCAACGGCTTCCAACAGAAGAACAAGGTGACGGACACCTTCGCCGTCTATCTTCTCGTACAGGCGCTGGACCAACGGATGGGTCAGGTTCAGGGCGTATCTGATCCCCGTATTGTCGGCGTAACGCTCCCAAAGAGGCGCAGTTACTTCATGAAAAAGCTTCTGGCCGCGACCACGGTGAACGGTGGTGCTCGCTCCAGTTACCTGAGCGATGATTTGGCGCAGGCGTTCCCGCACGGGGAGAGGAGGACGAGACCGGGATTTCTTGATGTCGATTGTCCATGCCTCGTCGAGGCTGTTGGGAAAATCGATTTGGACGCGGGCCAGCTTTGTCGCTTCGCCCTTCGGGATCAGCCGGAACCAGTCACCCCACGCCATCAGCCTGCCGTTGCGGTAGATGTAGGCTCCCTGATTGGAGATAAAGTCGCTGCGAGTCTGATAGAAATCGTATTCACGAGCTGTCAGGTTGGAATGATGTGGCAGTATGTACGGTTGCAGATGAACTGCCGCCGAACCAATCCTTACAATCTCCTCTGGCAGGTGTCTGGTGTGAGTATTTTTCCTGCAAAACGGGTCAAAGGGTTCGACCGGATGTCCGTTAATCGTGATCGCGATGCGGCTGCGACCCCGAATTTCACCGGCTAGGAAGCGGTGAAAGACAAGCGCAAGATGTTTCTCCAACACGTCCAGCTTCTCGCTAACGATCTCGTCGCGCCGGTTACCGGACTCATCCTCGAGCAACCGATCGAGTTCGCGCCAGATTACGGCGGTGCCGTGTGGTCCGAGACGATCTATATAGGGCAGTGCAGCAATATCCTCGTGATCGAGGATACTGAGAATCCAATCATCTGCCCGGTCGATAACGTCGAGGTTCCATTCAGCACCCGAACACACGCCGTCTTTCACACTGACGACCGTCAGCGAGCGGCACTGCGAGAACGAAGCCGTTTTTAGTCCAAGACCAAAGCGGCCTAAGTCGCGAGGTGAACGCTCTGCGCGCGGGTTGACCGCCCCATGACGCATCGCGGCGAGCAGTTCGTGATGATTCATGCCGCGCCCATCATCAAGAATGACAAGTAAAGGCTGAGCGGCTGAAGGCTCGCAGAAAATGGCGATCTTTGACGCATCGGCAGAGATACTGTTGTCGATCAGGTCGGCAACGGCTGCTTCGAGTGAATAACCCAGATCACGCATTGATGCGGAGAGACAGGCTGCACTTGGCGGCAGATGCTGGTTTCTTGCCATTAGGCAACCTCGCGCATTTTGGCGCTGAGGTTTTGTAACATCCGGTCGGGATCGGCCTTCAGATCACAATCCCAGACCGTTATGACGGTCCACCCTTTAGCCTCAAGCGCCGCACTGTTTCGCCTATCCCGTGCAACATTATCGTCGAACTTCTTTTGCCAAAATTCGGCCCTCGTGGACGGGATGGTAGCGTTCCGGCAGTTTGTGTGCCGATGCCAGAAACAGCCGTGGACAAAGATCGCAGTGCGGTATTTCGGCAGGACTATATCTGGTTTGCCATCGAGGTCTTTTGCATGAAGGCGAAACCGGAAGCCAGCTCGATGCAGCAACGACCTAAGGTGTATTTCAGGGCCTGTGTCGCGTGACCTGATACGCGACATGTTCCAGCTCCGACGCTCCCCAGAAACCCTATCGACCATCACTGGTCATCCGGTACGGCATGAAGAACCTCTGCAACGATATCAGCAATCTGCCTTGCGAGTTGCGGCGGCACAGCGTTGCCTACCTGATGGTACTGCTCTGTACGCGGGCCAGCGAAGAAATAGTTGTCAGGGAATGTCTGAAGCCGTGCTGCTTCACGAACCGTCAGGCTACGGCATTGAGCGGGGTCATAGTGGATGAAGTAATGTCCATCCTTGGAAATATGTGACGTGATCGTCGTTGATACCTGATCCGCGAGCTGCACCCTAAATCTGTCGGAGAACATCTTACCAGTCCGGCCCTCTTCAACATTCTTATGCTGGGGCAGCAGGCTTTTTGGGAAATCTGCCAGTTTTGGGCTTTGTCCGGTTTTTTCCGCGAAAGTCGCGGCATATAGATATCGGCGGAGGTCAGATGCCATGTGACTTCGCGCTTCATGCGAGGTCAAAACCGAAAGTCTGTCGTCGTAGAGGCAGCGCAGGACATCATGCGCGGGCTTGCGCATCACGTAACAGGATGATGATTTCTGATGTGGTGATTTGACTTCGATCAGCCTTTTGAAATCGAGGGCTTTCGCAAGATCGCCAGCGTAGGGTGCGCCATTGAGTTGGTGGCGCATATTTATGGTTGAAATATCGCGAAGCTCGCTCAGCCAAGCTGCCGGACTGTCCTTCGCTCTCGACAGACCACTACGTATGGCTGGTAGAAACCCTATCGTCTCACGGACGGTGGGGGCTGCCATTTTTCTGAGTGATCCTGGACGGACTTTAAGGTCGCCCCGAATGCCAACAATGAACATCCGATGTCGTGCCTGCGGGATGCCGTATTCCTCTGCGCGAACTACGAATTGGCGCGGGTCAACATCCCCTTCAGCCATGTCTTTTTCGGTAAGCGAATAAAGCCTGTAGGAGAGATCGCTAGGGGCTCCAGGAATGGCTGTTCTCGGACAAGAAAGATCGCTAACGATCCTTGTAATGGCTGATTTGCCGTCGATGGTTGCGGAGAGCAGGCCCTTTACGTTTTCCATAACAAATACCGGCGGTCGGTGATCGACGATAATCCGCAGGTATTCGAGGTAGAGAGTGTGCCGTTCATCTGCGGCAAAATCCTCGCGGCCCATCATACGGGAACGCCCTACCAGTGAATATGCTTGACACGGAGGCCCCCCCACCAGCGCCCACCGTTGACTGCTCCCAACGCGATCTTCGATAAGTTTCTTGACCTCCGCATGGGACTCCGGTCCGAGCGAAATTCGAAAAGCCGAGGCGACCGCGTGAGCATGCGCTTGAGGATACAGCCGATACATCTCCTCAAGTGTAAGGCCGCCCTTGAGGAAGGTGTAGTATTCTTCCGGGGCTTCCCCGTTCGGAAAATAGCGGATAAAATGGCGAAGCAGCAGCGTCTGATGGGAGAATATGTCTCTCTCGATAGAGACCACGCTGTTGAACGAGGGGCTGCCTTTTTCATCACAACTGAGTGAGAAACCTTCGCCAAGGCCGCCGGGGCCAGCAAAGACGTCAACCACTGGGAACGCAGCGCTCCGCCATGACGGCATGGGCTGGGTAGCCGCAATTTCAGACCGAAATGCATATTCCTTAATGGTCGGATCAACTGCGAGCATGGTTACGGTAGGCTCCGGCCATCTCCGAGTGGTTCTGAGAAGACAAGTGACAGTCGCTGCAACTCTTGGACAATGCCAACCAAATACCCACCACCTTTTTCTACCTGAGCGGATTCCTCTCCGGCCTGGTCAAGCAGCAGCCCAAAACTGTTATTGATGTCCTTAGCGGACAAAATTTGCATGATATCTACCCTGCATTTAGTCGAGTCATTTTAGCTACTTTGGGGCTATCGGCAACGGGCATTCTGACTCGGTGGCAGAGTTATTCACATGCCCCTTTCGATCGGCGGGCAGTTGGCAGCGGGTGTCAAGAGAGGGCGCAGCACCCCCCCCCGTTCAGCTCGATTTGCGGGCCTTGGTGCGCCTCCATTCACGCAGCGTTGGGCTCTACGGAGGCTTGGCGTCCAAGAGGCTACATGTATCCGCATGAGAGCCGACGGGGTGTCATCGACAGTTGAAAGTTCCCTAAGAATAGCGTGTGTCGGTACGAGCGTGAATGCTCCACTTGGCTGGTGGCGCAACGGCGGGTCGTTGCCTCCCGTGCGACGAGTGCCCCTGACCTTAAGCTGTTTCACCTCGCGAAATGTTGGAACATTGACTGTGCGGCAATGGGGAAAGGTGAGCACCAGATTGCCGGAGGGGATGCAACGGGAAGCGCAGCGGGTCAGCTGAGCGAAATGGTAATTCCACCGGGCACGCTTTCAAGCGCGCGCTTCTGCGTCCCATTTTGGTCAACCGCATCGAAAATCACCTTCTCAATTTGTGCGTGCCGAGGGTCGTTTGCATCTGCCCAGATCGTGACAACAGAAATTTCGTCCAAGCCATGCGTCTCCATAAATTGTGAGACGGCTTCCGTTGCCTTTTCTTCATCAGTGTAATCGTAAAGGCGATCATTAATTTCGACTATGACTGCCATGATGTAATCTCGCATCCATTAAGGTTTATGAATTTGTGACGTTTTGTGTTTCATGTCGTGCAAAATTGACGGTACAGGATTGCGCCTCGAAGTGGGGGAGGTTGTCAATTCGCCTTATTATCCGCGCTCGACATAGGTCATGAATGGCTTTCCACTCATCACCTATCGAGCCAGCAGATAGTCGTAGCATGAACAGGAGTTTTTCGGGCGGCAAGTCATTTGTGATCAGAAACTGTAAGGCCTCGGCCCCTTGGGCGGGGTAGTCATACGGTATCCCCCCGCACACAGTATCAGGGTCGTCGGCACCCATTCGCTCCATAATCGTTCGTCGGACCTCTTCGTGGATATCGCTGAATACATTTTCCACGTCCGGCTCGTCGTAGTTGCTCACTTCCAGATATACGGCCAGCAGCATTTCATCGCTGATCTCCGGTCGGAATGTGTTCTCCAGCCGTCGCAGCACCTCTCGCATTGTCTCAGTCATGGCGTTTGACCCCTTGCTTTCGGACGACCGGGGTCAGCGGATCAATGAAAAATCCGATCTTCACTTTGAGGATTATCCGCAGGAGTGCAACGATGTCCGCGCCAAAGTGGCGTTGTCCGCATTCGTAGGCCTTGACGTCTTTCTTGCTCAGCCCGAGTTGAGCAGCGAGGCCCTTCCGCGAAAAGCCGACAAATCGGCGTCGTTCGCGCATGAGCTGGCCGAGCAGAACATCGGCAGGGTTACGCGGGTCACTGGGAGAATGGCCAGCTTGCTGGCATACCGTTTTACGCATGTCTAACCCCTTCTTTCTGGTGAAGAGGCCAAGCGGCAATGCCGCTTGGTCAACTTCAGAACCTTTGGAGATCGGGGAGTTAGAAAACCGCAACGAGACGGTCCCTATGGCCTTTAGCCGGGGCCTATTGCATGCGCCATAGGCTCCCCGACCACATAAGGTCAAAAGGAAGGTGTGCTGGAGATGGCCAGCGTCAAACCACTCGTTGTCGGGCTTTCTACGACCCGGCAGTCGCATGTGGCGACTGCAACTGAGAGTCTGACATACCTCGAGTCCAAATGCATCAGAAAATTTTTTAGCGGAAAAATAATCGCTTGGATTGTCTTTCGTCGCGTCTACAGGCAGTTGGATATGTTCTCACGTTACGGAGGGGGAAGTGATGCAGGCAAAATTACTGACTGGGGCCGCGATCGGGAATGCCATTGAACGGTACATGGCAGAATACAACGAGTACCATTGGGCCGTCGCTTGGGCTACTTCGACATGGCTGTCTTCAGCCTTATTTGAGAATAAAGGGAAAATTCAATCCGTCACGTTCGGAATCGATTTCGCTCAGACCGCCCCAGAGGTGATCGAGCAGTTCATTTCTGTCTCAGGCGTTTTCGTGGCTAGTGAGTTTTCTAAAGGAACGTACCATCCTAAAGTTTACGGCTTCCGATCCGGAGACAAGGCGGCTGTTATCGTGGGTAGCGCTAACTTCACCAATGGTGCCCTGACTAAAAATTTAGAGGCCTGCATATCTCTAGTGGGGAGTATTCATGACGAACCAATCGCGGATGTGTTCGCCTTCATTGAGGTAGCGCAGAAATACGGACGGCCAATCACTAAAGAATTTGCCGCTTGGTACAGGGTAGGTCACAACCGCATTGCTAGATTGGCAAAAGCGCCAAGGAACCCATTAGCAAACCTTAATCAGCTAGCGATCAATGGCTTCACATCTGGCATCACCCAGCTAAATTGGGATGAGTATGTGATAAGGGTAAAAAAGAACGGGTTCCACGACATTCAAAAAAGTTTGAAGCTCCTGATGACCTGTCAGCAATGGTTCGCCTCTGTCCCGTCTTTCGCGAATTTGAGGACTGCAGAGCGGAAAGCGATAGCTGGGATACTAGGGGAGTATCAAAAGGAAAAGGGTATTCTAGATCAAGAGTGGGGGTGGTTCGGTTCGATGACTGGTTCAGGATATTTCGCTAATCTAATTGACACCAACAGCCGCTCGATCAGCAAAGCTCTTGATGCTATCCCTAACGCAGGTCCAGTGTCGGTTGATGATTATGATCGATTTTGCGATAGTTTTCTGAAGGCGTTTGCTGGGTTGGATCGGAAGGGCGGTGTTCCAACTGCAAGCCGACTTTTGGCTATGAAGCGTCCAGATACATTCCTATGCGTTTGCAAGCCCAACATCGCCCAAGCGTCGAAGGACATGGGGTTTTCGAAAAGCACACTCGACCTGTCCAACTACTGGGATCGGGTTGTAGAGGTGATCCGCGCATGCGAATGGTACAACGTATCAAAGCCCGCAACGAATGGCAGGCTTTGGGAATTTAGAGCTGCAATGCTTGATGCCATTTATTACCAACCTTGATGCGGCGTTAGACCGGATTGAAGGCAATTCAGATTTTTCGCCCCGTAAACATAGGTGAAAGCGCTTATAGCAAGATCAAAGGAGTAGAGCCTTATGCGCCTCACGGAGGGCATAAGTCTCTGTCTGCACGTCGTTTTTTGTGAGGCTCTTTTAGCGCCATTTGGCATTTCGTAGCGCCATTGTGGCGCTCTTGAATCCGCCGGGACAAATCCAATCCTTTGACAGGGAAACGGGGTTTACCGGAGGCGGATAATGGACCGCGAAGACAGGTTTGAACTGAGACCGGGCCGCATAGGCCGTGACGGCAAGGCCATGTCTCTGGGCCGGGACTTTCGCAACCGGGTGATCAAGGCCGCCAACCTCGCGCGCGGCGGTCGCGCGGTATCTGGAAAGCCCTCCGGCTTCACCGGCGAGCGCATCGGACGCGGCAGCGGTGCCGGGGCGGTTCTGGCCTCGCGTGCCGGTGCGGTGGTGGGTGCGCGGGATGGCGGCTTTGGCCGCCGTCGCGTCATGGTCAAGGCGCGGATCGTCAAGCTGGCCGGTAAGGGCCGGGGCGCGGCCATAGCCCATATGCGCTATGTGCAGCGAGACGGCGTGACCCGTTCAGGGGAGCGCGGCGAGCTTTATGATGGCCGGTCCGATGTCGCCGATGGCAAGGCCTTTCTGGAGCGCTCAGAGGGCGACCGGCATCAGTTCCGGTTTATCGTCTCCCCGGAAGACGGTCAGCAATACGAAGACCTGCGTAACGTCACCCGCCGTCTGATGACCCAGATGGAAACCGATCTGGGCACACAGTTGGACTGGGTAGCCGTGGATCACTTCAACACCGGCCACCCGCATACCCACATCCTGATCCGGGGGAAGGATGATCACGGCAAGGACCTGATCATCGCGCGCAACTACATCACCGCCGGCGTCAGGGAACGCGCCGCCGAGATTGTGGGCTTTGACCTTGGCCCAAGGACGGCGCTGGAGGTGTCGCTGTCCCTCCAGCACGAGATGACCGCCAGCCGCTACACCACGATAGACCGCTGGAT
>NZ_JAIXSV010000130.1 GCF_027484505.1 Asticcacaulis sp. | reverse complement strand
TTGCCCAAATTACTGAGCGGCAACCGTAGACGCCACATCGGCATATTCTTCGATCTGGTCGAAGTTCATATAGCGATAGACTTCCGCGCCCTTGGCGTTGATGACGCCCATGTCGGAGAGGTATTCTTCGACGGTCGGCAGGCGGCCGAGTTTCGAGGCGATGGCCGACAGCTCCGCCGAAGCCAGGAACACGTTGGTGTTCTTGCCCAGACGGTTGGGGAAGTTACGCGTCGAGGTCGAAACCACAGTGGCCCCTTCGCGCACCTGAGCCTGATTGCCCATGCACAACGAACAGCCCGGCATTTCCATACGTGCCCCGGCGGTGCCCAGCACGTTGTAATGGCCTTCCTTGGTCAGTTCAGCGGCGTCCATCTTGGTCGGCGGGGCGACCCACAGGCGCGTCGGGATGTCCTTCTTGCCATTGAGCAGCAGGGAGGCGGCGCGGAAGTGGCCGATATTGGTCATGCACGAGCCGATGAACACTTCGTCGATGGCGGTGTTCTGCACGTCGGACAGAAGACGTGCATCGTCCGGATCGTTCGGGGCGCACAGGATTGGCTCTTTGATGTCGTTGAGGTCGATGTCGATGATCGCCGCGTATTCGGCGTCGGCATCGGCTTCCATCAGCACCGGGTTGGCCAGCCAGTCTTCCATCGCCTTGATACGGCGCGACAGCGTGCGGGCGTCCTGATAGCCGTCGGCGATCATGTTCTTCATCAGAACGATGTTCGAGGTCATGTACTCGATGATCGGCTCTTTGTTGAGCTTCACGGTACAGCCCGCCGCCGAGCGCTCTGCCGAGGCGTCGGTCAGTTCAAACGCCTGTTCCACCTTCAGGTCCGGCAGGCCCTCGATTTCGAGGATACGGCCGGAGAAGGCGTTGACCTTACCGGCCTTGGCCACGGTCAGCAGGCCCTGCTTGATGGCGTAGTAGGGGATGGCGTGGACCAGATCACGCAGGGTGATGCCCGGTTGCAGCGCGCCCTTGAAGCGGACAAGGATGGACTCCGGCATATCGAGTGGCATGACGCCCGTCGCCGCGCCGAAGGCCACAAGGCCCGAACCGGCGGGGAAGGAAATCCCGATGGGGAAGCGCGTATGCGAATCGCCGCCGGTGCCGACCGTATCGGGCAGCAGCAGGCGGTTCAGCCACGAGTGGATGACCCCATCGCCCGGACGCAGGGCGACCCCGCCGCGGTTGGAGATAAAGGCCGGCAGTTCGCGGTGCGTCTTGACATCGACCGGCTTCGGATAGGCCGCCGTGTGGCAGAACGACTGCATGACCAGATCGGCGGAGAAGCCGAGGCAGGCGAGGTCTTTCAGTTCGTCGCGGGTCATCGGGCCGGTGGTGTCCTGAGAACCCACCGTGGTCATTTTCGGCTCGCAATAGGTGCCCGGACGGATGCCCTGCCCTTCGGCCAGACCGCAGGCCTTGCCGACCATCTTTTGCGCCAGCGTGAAGCCCTTGCCCGAATCGACCGGGGCGACCGGCAGGCGGAAGGCGGTCGAAGCCGGCAGGCCCAGAAACTCACGCGCCTTGGCGGTCAGCGAGCGACCAATGATCAGGTTGATGCGGCCCCCGGCCTGCACTTCATCCAGAATAACGTGCGACTTGAGCTGGAAGTCGGCGATCTTTTGACCGGCCTTTTCGACCTTGCCCTCATAAGGGTAGATGTCGATGACATCGCCCATATCCATCTGCGACACATCGACTTCGATAGGCAGGGCGCCGGAATCTTCCTGCGTATTGAAGAAGATGGGGGCGATCTTGCCGCCCAAAGTCACGCCGCCGAAGCGCTTGTTCGGCACGTAGGGGATGTCTTCCCCGGTCGCCCAGATGACCGAATTGGTCGCCGATTTGCGCGACGAGCCGGTGCCGACCACGTCACCGACATAGGCGACAAGGTTGCCTTTGGCTTTCAGGTCTTCGATGAACTGGATCGGGCCGCGCTTGCCGTCCTCTTCCGGCGTGATGCCGGGGCGCGCGTTCTTCAGCATGGCCAGATAGTGCAGCGGGATGTCCGGGCGCGACCAGGCGTCCGGCGCGGGCGACAGGTCGTCCGTATTGGTTTCGCCCGTGACCTTGAACACGGTGACGGTGATCTTTTCGGCGACCTTGGGGCGCGAGGTGAACCATTCGGCGTCTGCCCACGACTGGATCACGTCCTTGGCATTGGCGTTACCGGCCTTGGCCAGTTCCGCCACGTCGTGGAAGAAGTCGAACATCAGAAGCGTCTTTTTCAGCGCTTCGGCGGCGATCTTACCGACCACAGCGTCGCTCAGCAGGTCGATCAGCGGCTTGACGTTATAACCGCCAACCATGGTGCCCAGAAGCTCGGTCGCCTTTTCGCGGCTGATCAGCGCAACCGGGAAGTCGCCATGCGCCACCGCCGACAGGAAGGAGGCCTTGACCTTGGCCGCATCATCGACGCCCGGCGGCACACGATAGGTGATCAGGTCGAGGAGGAATTCCGCTTCACCCGTCGGCGGGTTCTTGATCAGTTCGATCACTTCGGCAGTTTGCTGCGCCGTCAGCGGCAGGGGCGGAATGCCAAGCGCGGCGCGCTCGGCCACATGGGCACGATAGGCTTCAAGCATCGGTACACCTTTGGAAAGGGTCTGGGGACGGACTTATGGAGTCCTTGGTTTGGCGCATATCGCAGGCGCGAAGCCTTGCATAGGCCACAGGGGTAAAATGGGCGTGAAACGGCGCAGAAATTTGCATGGGTGAAGTTTGTTTTTCACTCCTGAACACCGCTTTTGGCCATGATGCACGGCTCAGGTGCCGGGCGGGTCGGCGTCCAGACAGGCCAGAACCTCCTGCCCGATATCGGCAGGCCAGACGGCAAGGCGCTGGCTCAGGCCGACGCGATCCCCGGCAAACAGGGCGCGCGACGCCTCTTCGAAGCCCTCATGATCGCCCGCCAGAGTGACCATGACGCGATAGGCGGCATTGACGCGCGCCCTGGGGTCCGGGCCGCCCTTGCGCGCCGCGTCGATCAGCTTGCGCAAGGTCACTGACGCGCCGCCCGGCTGCTGCGCCAGCCACTCCCAATGGCGGGGCAGAAGCGTGACTTCGCGCGGCACGACCCCTAGCTTGGGCCGCCCGCGCTTGACGGTTTCAGGGGTAGTTTCGGGGGTGGGGGCATAGCGCGCCTGAATGGCGGCTTCGTCGCCGCGCAGGTCGAGATCGACCACCGCACCCGTAGCGCGATCAAAGACGATGATAGGGACGTCGGGCCGGGTTTCAAAGGCTTTGCGGGCGACCCGTGCGGCTTCGGCGGGCGCACCGACGATCAGACGGCGGGCCGCTTGAAACACGGCATAGAGGGGTTCGGACGTCATCAGGCTCTCAAAATTTATTTTACCCGGATAAAAATATGCGCTATCAGCGCCGCTGTCAAAGGAGAAAATCATGGACAGCCATGAAAAGAAGGCGGCCATCGCGGCCTATAAGGAGCGTAAGGCGATCAGCGGGGTCTATGCGGTGATCTGCAACGCTACGGGCGAGCCGTGGGTGGGGGCCAGCCGCAATCTGGAGGCGCAGCCGAACGGTCTGTGGTTTACGCTGCGTCTGGGCAGCCACCGTCACGCCAGCCTGCAAGCCGCGTGGAACGCGCATGGCGAAGCCGCGTTCCGCTACGAGGCACTGGACCAAGTGCCAGAGGACTATTCCGACATGGCGCGCAAGGACGATCTGAAACGCCGCAAAGACCTGTGGCAGCAGCGGTTACAGGCGGAAGGGTTGTTGTAAAAAAGAGCCCCGCCGGTGACGACGGGGCTCGTGTATCGGGGTGCAGGGGGCAAGCCCCCTGCCTGCTTTACCAATCTAAAGCATTCGTCGGCTAAGTTGAGCCGCCGAATGCCTCTAATTTTTTGTAACGCCTCATGTTTTTCCGAAAAGTGGCGTCCACTTTTCGGCATGAGGCTCTAGCCGCGGGCCAGATTGCGCAGAACGTAGGGCATGACGCCGCCATTCTTGAAATATTCAAGCTCGGTCGGGGTGTCGATGCGGCAGCGGACCGGGAAGCGGGCCACCTTGCCGTCCGAGGCGCGGAACAGCTCAACGATCAGTTCCTGACGCGGCTGAACGGTTTCGAGGCCGCGGATGGTGACGATTTCCTCACCGGTCAGGCCGAGCTTCTGCCAGCCGTCGATCTTGAACTGTAAGGGCAGGACGCCCATGCCGACCAGGTTGGAGCGGTGGATGCGTTCGAACGATTCGGCGATGACGGCGCGCACGCCCTGAAGTTTGGTGCCCTTGGCCGCCCAGTCGCGCGACGAGCCGGTGCCGTATTCCTTGCCCGCGAAGATGACCATGCTACGGCCTTCGGCCTTGTAGCGCATGGCCGCGTCATAGATGGCCATGACATCGCCCGACGGGAAGTGCTTGGTGACGCCGCCTTCGATGTCCGGCGTGATCTTGTTGCGGATGCGGATATTGGCGAAGGTGCCGCGCATCATGACTTCGTGGTGGCCGCGACGCGCGCCGTAGGAGTTGAACTCCGACACCGGCACGTCGTGATCGGTCAGCCACTGACCGGCGGGCGAGGTCTTCTTGATCGAACCGGCCGGCGAAATGTGGTCGGTGGTGATCGAGTCGCCGAAGATGCCGAGCACGCGGGCTTCGACGATATCGGTGACCTTTTCCGGGGTCATGGTCATGCCCTCGAAATAGGGCGGGTTGGCGACGTAGGTCGAGGTGGCGTCCCACTGATAGGTCTGACCGCCTGACACGGAGATGGCCTGCCAGTGCTCATCGCCCTTGAAGACGTCGGCATAGCGGGCGCTGAACTTGTCATGGGTGACGTTGGCGCGCTGAATCTCGGCAATCTCGGCATTGGTGGGCCAGATGTCCTTGAGATAGACTGGCTCACCATTGCTGCCCGTGCCCAGCGGATCGGTCGAGAGGTTGACGTTCAGCGACCCGGCCAGCGCATAGGCGACGACCAGCGGCGGCGAGGCCAGATAGTTGGCGCGCACGTCGGGGTTCACGCGACCTTCGAAGTTGCGGTTGCCCGACAGGACCGAGCAGGCGACAAGGTCGGCTTCGTTGATGGCCGCCGAAATGGCTTCGGGCAGCGGGCCGGAATTGCCGATGCAGGTGGTGCAGCCATAGCCGGTCAGGTTGAAGCCCAGAGCATCGAGATCGGCGGTCAGGCCTGCGGCATTCAGATAATCGGTGACCACCTGAGAACCGGGGGCCAGCGAGGTCTTGACCCACGGCTTGACGCTGAGGCCCAGCGCCTTGGCCTTACGCGCCACCAGACCGGCGGCGATCAGCACCGACGGGTTGGAGGTGTTGGTGCACGAGGTGATGGCGGCAATGACCACATCGCCGTGCTTGACGCTGTAGTCGGTGCCGGCGACGGCGGCCGAGCGGGTTTCGTCGCCCGCCTTGTTGAACTCACCGCTCAGCGCCTTGCCGAATTCCGATGCCGCATCGCTCAGCAGCACGCGGTCCTGCGGGCGCTTGGGACCGGCCAGCGACGGCAGCACGCCACCGAGGTCAAGCTCCAGCGTATCGGTGAAGACCGGATCGGTTTCCGGATCGAGCCACAGGCCCTGCTGCTTGGCATAGGCTTCGACCAGAGCGACGCGGGCGGGCTCACGGTTGGTGGCGCTCAGATAGTCGATGGTCGCCTGCGACACCGGGAAGAAGCCGCAGGTCGCGCCATATTCCGGGGCCATATTGGCAATGGTCGCCTGATCTTCCAGCGACAGGGTGGTCAGGCCTTCGCCGAAATATTCGACGAACTTGCCCACCACGCCCTTTTTGCGCAGCATCTGGGTGATGGTCAGGACGAGGTCGGTAGCGGTGGCCCCTTCCGGCAGCTTACCCGTCAGCTTGAAGCCGATCACTTCGGGGATCAGCATGGGGATGGGCTGGCCCAGCATGGCGGCTTCGGCCTCGATGCCGCCGACGCCCCAGCCGAGCACGCTCAGGCCGTTGACCATGGTGGTGTGCGAATCGGTGCCGACCACCGTATCCGGATAGGCGACGTCGCCGCCCGACGCGACGCTGGTCCACACGGTCTGGGCCAGATATTCCAGATTGACCTGATGGCAGATGCCGGTGCCCGGCGGCACGACGCGGAAGTTATTGAAGGCCGAGGAGCCCCAGCGCAGGAAGTTATAGCGCTCCATATTGCGCTCATACTCGCGGTCCACATTCTTTTTGGCCGCATCCGCCGTGCCGAAATAATCGACCATGACCGAGTGGTCGATGACGAGGTCCACCGGGTTGAGCGGATTGATCTTGGCTGGATCGGCCCCCAGCTTGACCATGGCGTCGCGCATGGCCGCAAGGTCAACCACCGCCGGAACGCCGGTGAAGTCCTGCATCAGGACGCGCGCCGGGCGGAAGGCGATTTCGTGCTCAACCGAACCCTTGTTGTCGATCCAGTTGGCCAGCGCCTGAATATCGGCCTTGGTCACCGACACGCCGTCTTCGTTGCGCAGCAGGTTTTCCAGCAGCACCTTCAGCGAGGCCGGCAGCCGCGAGATGTTGGGCAGGCCGTTGGCTTCGGCAGCCTTCAGGTCAAAATAGGTGTAGGTGTGTTCGCCGACGGTGAGTTCGGCCTTAGAAATAAAGCTGTCGAGGGACATGGTCGCTTTTCCTTCCGACCGCGTAAGGTGGGAACATCGCGGCCCCCAATGGGCCTGAAAACCGGCGTCGCGCGTTCCGCCCTGACGGACGCACAGGGTCCTGTCCGGGGTCGCACGGTTACCGGCCGATGGCGCGGTCAATTGCCTTCTAAACCGCTTCCGGCTACTCGTCTATGAAGAAGCCCCCGCCGTGGGGAATTTGTTCGGAAGTTTTCGCCTGATGGCCCTCTCTCTTGTGGTGGACGCGCTAAGCCTCAAAAAAGGCTACCGCCACCTGATCCATGACCTGTCGTTTTCCGTCGCACCGGGTGAGTGCGTCGCCCTGACCGGGGCCAATGGGGTGGGTAAGACGACGCTGCTGCGCACGCTGGCCGGATTTATCCGCCCCGATGGTGGTCATGTGCGCTATGCGGGCGGTGTCGATCCGGAAGGATCAGTGGCGGCACAGGCGCATTATCTCGGCCATGCCGAGGCCCTGTCGCCGGGGCGTCTGGCCGGGGCGGAGCTGGATTTTCAGCGCGCCTTTCTGGGCGGCACGGCGGCGGGGCAGGCCGAAGCAATCCGGCGGTTGAACCTGTCGCCCCTGCTGGAGCTGGAAACGCGGATGCTGTCGGCGGGGCAGAAGCGGCGACTGTCCTGCGCGCGGCTGATTATGGCCAGGCGGCCCGTCTGGCTGCTCGATGAGCCCATGTCGCCGCTCGATACCGAACACCGGGCGAAACTGGCCGAGCTGATGCAGGGGCACCTGAGTGAAGGCGGGCTGATTGTCTGCGCCGTGCATGATGCGCTGCCGTTTGAGGTGCGGGAACTGCGCCTGACGGCACCGGCGATGGAGGCGGTCTATGGGTGAGTGCGTTATCTCTCCTCCCTTGCAAGCCTTTGGGCGCAGCGGGGGAGGTGGCGCAGCTTGTCTGCGCCGGAGGGGGCATTTGACCGGTGCCGCCCCCTCCACCCCTTCGGGGTCCCCCTCCCCCGCTAGGCAGGGGAGGAGAAACAGATGACGCCGCCATCCCCTTCCCTTGCCCTGTTGAAGCGCGACCTCGGCCTGTCTCTGGCGCGCGGCGGTGGGCCGGTGCTGGCCGCCGGGTTCTATCTGACCCTGATGGCCATGGTGCCGCTCAGCCTTGGCCCGGAGGCGCAAACCCTGTCGAAGATCGCGCCCGGCCTGACCTGGCTGTGTCTGGCACTGGCCTCGCTGTTGTCGCTGGAGCGCCTGTTTGAGCGCGATTACGAAGACGGGGTGTTTGACCTGTTGCGTACCGGGCCTCTGGCGCTCGAATGGGTGGCCTTTCTCAAATGTCTGGCGCAGTGGCTGGGCACCGGCCTGATCCTGTCGCTGATGACGCCCGTGGTGATGATCCTCTTGGGTGCGCCGGTGGGCGTGGCCGGTTGGGCGCTGGTGGCCGCTCTGATCGGCTCGTTCAGCTTCGCGCTTATCGGTGGCGCAGGGGCGTCACTCACCCTCGGCTCGCGCAAGGGCGGGGTGCTGATCGCCCTGCTGGTCCTGCCCTTCTATGTGCCGCCGGTCATCTTCGGCGCGGGCCTGATGCAGGCCTTCGTCACCGGCGCGCCTGTGTTTCAGGCACTCAGCCTGCTCAGCGCCTATGGCCTGTTTGCGCTGGCGCTGGGCCCCATCGCCATGGGCGCGGCACTGCGGAGTGCGCTGAATTGACCGACTTGTCGCTCTCGATGAAACCGCCTATGTGAGACACCCATGATCATCAGCTGGCTGGCCAATCCGGACCGTTTTTCGAAGGTATTTGCGCCCGTGCGCCCGTGGGTGGCGGGGCTGAGCCTCATACTGTTTGCGTGGGGGCTTTATCTCTGCTTCGCCTCGCCCGAAGACTATCAGCAGGGCGACACAGTGCGCATCATGTATATCCACGTCCCGGCGGCGTGGATGGCCCTGTTTACCTACCTCGTCATGGGCGTGGCCAGCTTCTTCGGCCTGATTTTCCGCCATGCGCTGGCCGATGCCGCCGCTAAGGCCGCCGCCCCCATCGGCGCGGTCTTCACCGCACTGGCCCTGATCACCGGCTCTTTGTGGGGCAAGCCCATGTGGGGCACCTGGTGGGAGTGGGACGGACGCATGACCTCAGTGCTGGTGCTGTTCCTTTTTTATATTGGCTATATCGCGCTGCACGCCTCGATCGAGGACGAACAGCGAGCGGCCAAATCAACCGCCATTCTGGCCCTGATCGGCCTGATCAACCTGCCCATCATCAAGTTTTCGGTCGATTGGTGGAACACCCTGCATCAGGGGGCCTCGGTCTTCCGCCCGGATGGCCCGACCGTCGCCCCGGCCATGCTGTGGCCGCTGCTGGTGATGGCGCTGGCCTATAAGGCGCTGTTCGTCTGGCTGTGGCTGATCCGCATCGACACGGAAATCCTGAGTCGCAAATATAACGGCCTGCGGGCGCGACTCGGCTTCCGCGAAGGAGGGGCGTGATGGATTGGAATATGGGCAAGTACGCCTTTTTCGTCTGGGGCAGTTATGGCGTCACGGCGCTGGCGCTTCTGAGCCTCACCGTGCTGAGCGTGCGGGCGCATCGGGAACGCGCGGCCAAGCTCAAGGCCCTGCAGGAGGCACTGGCTGCTGAAAAGACGCAAAAGGTGGACGCATGAAGCGCCTTTTACTGGCCGCGCCTCTGGTCCTGCTGGTGGGCCTTCTGGCCGTGCTCGGCTGGTACAATTTCCACAAAAAGACCGACTACGCCCCGGCGGAGCTGGTCGGCAAGCCGCTGCCGACGCGCGAGTTGACCGATCTGCACGACGGGTCGCTGGCCTCTTTACAGGCCATCGCGCGCGCGTCGGGCAAGCCTGTTCTGGTCAATGTCTTCGCTTCGTGGTGCACGCCCTGTCTGGCCGAGCATCCCTATCTGATGGACCTCAAAGCCAAAGGCGTCATCATTATCGGCATCGACCATAAGGACACGCCGATCAACGGACTGAGCTTTATCGAAAAGCACGGCAACCCCTATACGCGCATACTGTCCGACGAGGACGGGCAGATGGGGCTCGATCTGGGGATTTCAGGCGTGCCGGAAACCTTTATCGTCGGCGCGGACGGCGTAGTGATCGACAAGATCACCGGCCCCATCGTGCCGGAAACCGTCCCGGCGGTATATAAGGCCGTCAGCGACGGGACCAAGCTGCCGTGATTAATCAAACCCCCTGTGAGGCGCGGAAGGGGTCCATGGCATAGACGCCCAGCAACTCCACCTCTTCGGCGAAAAAGGCCAGTTCCTCAAAGGCCAGTTTCAGCAGGCGGTCACTGGGGCGACCTTCGACTTCGGCATAGAAGAAGGTCGAGGCAAAGATGCCGTCGCGGATATAGCTTTCCAGCCGGATCATATTGATGCCATTGGTGGCAAAGCCGCCCAGCGCCTTATACAGCGCCGCCGGGATGTTGCGCACACCGAAGACAAAGCTTGTCAGGACGCGCTCGGCCTCCACGGGGTCGGAGACTTCGGCCTGTGCGCTGAGGACCAGAAAGCGCGTGGTGTTGTTGTGCGCGTCTTCCAGATTGCGGCGCAGGATTTTCAGACCATACAGTTCCGCCGCGATTTCCGGCGCGATGGCGGCGCGGTCGCGCTCTTGTGTCTCGCTGAGGCGACGGGCCGCACCTGCGGTGTCGTGATAGATTTCCGGGCGGATACCCAAAGCGTTCAAGGAGTTGCGGCACTGCATCAGGGCCATGGTGTGCGAAAAGGCCACCTTGATATCCGACAGCTCGGCGTCCGGCGTCCCCATCAGGGTCATTTCGATGGGCAGGAAGCGCTCACCGATGATCTTCAGACCCGAATGCGGCAGGAGGTGGTGCACATCGGCCACCCGCCCGGCCAGCGCGTTTTCGACCGGAATCATGCCCAGAGCGCACTCGCCCGCCGCCACTGCCGCAAAAGCCGCCTCAAAGGACGGGAAAGCCGTCGGCGTATGGTCGGGGAACCAGCGGCGGCAGGCCTGATGGCTGAAGGCGCCGGGTTCGCCCTGATAGGCAATCTTTTGGGAAGCGGTCATGGCAAAGAGACCCTGAACAACAGAAAGCGCCGTCTGTGCCTGTCTTTCCGCCGTTTTTCAAGGGTTTCGGTTTTGAGTATGCTCAAAGCCTCAGGCCAAAATTACGCACCGCTTTTCTGAAAACATCCGGCGGAAACAAAGAATTCCATCTAGCGCTGGAAATAGGGCGCGATTTGCCTTAGAGGCAAACAGGTGCGCAGGCAGCTTTCGCTGTTCTGCGACGATTTGACACAGAAGCCCTGAGGACGTTTTGCCGCGCGAAAGGCGGCTTGCGCAATGAGGCCTTTTCGTGTCAGAGAACAGAGATAAAGAGCCGCTACCCGGCATTGACCCCGAAGGGATCGTCCGGTCAAATAGGCGGCTGAACGCTGGGATATAGAGTCGGGACGTCAGAGGCGGCATGAGCGGTAATCTTCAGTTTAACAAGATCATGGCGGCGGGCCTCACGGCGGCGCTGGTTATTGTGGTGGCACGCGTCGGGGTCGATGCGCTTTATCACACGGAACCACCGGCCAAGCCGGGCTACGCCGTCGAAGTGGCCGAAGCCGAAGCGGGTGGCGGTGCGGCCGCCGTTGAGCTTGATCCGGATTGGGGCACGGTGCTGCCGACCGCCGATCTGGCCGCCGGTGAAAAGGCCTTCGGCAAGTGCGTCTCGTGCCACAATGTCGATCCGGCCAATGCCAATATGACCGGTCCGGGCCTGTGGGGCGTGGTGGGTCGCGCGACGGCCAGCCATGCGGGCTTCGCCTATTCCGACGGCATGAAGGCGCACGCCGCCGAAGCGCCGACCTGGACCTATGATCAGCTCTATCACTTCCTCGGCAACCCGGCGAAGTGGGTCAAGGGCACCAAGATGGGCTTTGCCGGTATCAAGAAACCGGAAGAGCGTATCGCCCTGATCGCCTATCTGCATTCCAAGGGCTCGACCGGTTATGCGATCCCGGCCCCCGATCCCTCGCGTCAACCGGGCGCGGCGCCCGCAGCGGGTGCAGCGGCTCCGGCTCAACCCGCTGAAGCCACCGCCGCCCCGGCAGTGGCCAGTCCCGCACCCGCCAAATCCGCGAAAGAGGTTCCGGCGGCTTCCGGAAGCCCCGCCCCTGCTCAGGCGGCTGAGGTCGAGGCTCCGGCAGCGGCTCAGTGATCCGATACAGAAAAACCCGCCGAAACCGGCGGGTTTTTTGCATCGAAATCTCTGTTTCTTAAAGCCGGCGGAAGGCGATCGGTCGCCCGACGCCCGCCGCTTCGATGCGGTCCACGGCGTCACGCAGCGGCTCGATGACCGTCTTCATGTGGTGGCCGTTGGCGTGGATGATGTGGTCTTCGTCGCGCATGATGGCGACGTGGCCTTTCCAGAACACCAGATCGCCGCGATAGAGCCCTTTCAGGTCCGCACCGATGTCCAGCGCCTCGCCCATATGCGACTGCATGTCCGAATCGCGCGGGCAGGCCTGACCGACGGCGTACAGCGCCTGCTGCACCAGACCGGAGCAATCCAGGCCTTCGCTTTCGCGGCCCCCCCACTGATAGGGGGCGTTGAGATAGGTTTCGGCGACGCTGACATAGTCGTGGTCAAAGTCCGTAAAGTCCGACAGGTGCGCGCGGTAGATCCAGCCCAGATCATTGAGCTGCGCATAGTTGCCGTCCGTGCCCGTGACGCTGACCAGCGCGTTGCGGCTCAGCGCGCAGACGATCTGCGATTTCAGGTTCGGCTCAGAGAAGACGTAGCTGCGCAGGGTCGAGACATAATGGGTCGGCACGTACCAGTCGCGCGACAGGTCGGCTTCGCGCACATAGCCGCAATAGCCGTCGCGCAGGGCCTGGCCCCACACATAGTCGCGTGAGCGTTCGATAACACGGAAGCGTTCCCCGAACAGTATCTGATCCAGTTGTTCGGCGCTGTCGCTTGGAGCGGCGCGGATAGCGCTGACCGGCGCGGCGCAGGCCAGGGTTTCACCGACGACAAAGGTTTCGGCGCGCATCAGGCCCTGAAGGCGCTGATCGGCCTTGCCATCCTTGAACGGCGTCATGCGCGGGTCGAAATCGTCGTGGGCCATTCTACTGCCTCTCACCATCATGCCTTCTTCACCTGCTTAACCTTCGTAAAAAAGTCTTAACAGAGAAAGGCTTAGAGCAAGACCATAGCGCAAAGATGCGAATGTGGAGTTAATGGCACGAAGGTCAGGGCGCAGATTGTCACAGCCCCCGGATCAGGCGGAAGACGGCACGCAGGGTCTGGGCCTCGGCCCCGACGGGGAAGCCCGGGCGGCCGCGCGGGTTCCAGGCATAGAGGTCGAAATGCACCCACGCCCCCGTCTGCGGCGCGAATTTTTGCAGGAACAACGCCGCCGTCACCGATCCGGCCTGCGCCCAGCCTTGCGGATCGTTCCTGAGATCGGCGATATCGGACTCCAAAGCGTCGCGATACCCGGCCCATAGCGGCATGCGCCACAGCGGGTCGTGCTCGGCAATGGCCGCCACCTCCAGTCGCCGCGCCATCTCTTCGTCGTCCGTATAGAAGGGGATGACTTCCGGCCCCAGCGCCACGCGCGCCGCCCCGGTCAGGGTGGCGAAATCGAGCGTCAGATCGGGCTCTAACTCCGCCGCCCGCGTCAGGGCATCGGCCAGAATCAACCGCCCTTCGGCATCCGTATTGCCGACCTCGATCGACAGGCCGGCGCGCGAGGCGATGATGTCGCCCGGCCGGAAGGCATCGCCGGAAATGGCGTTTTCGACGGCGCTGATCAGCACGTGCAGCCGCACCCGCAGATTGGCCCCCATGATCAGCCGTGCCAGCCCCAGCGCGTGCGCCGCACCGCCCATATCTTTTTTCATCAGGGCCATACCCGCCCCGCCCTTGATGTTCAGACCGCCGGTGTCAAAGACCACCCCCTTGCCGACCAGCACGATGACCGGCTTGCGGACATCGGAAATATCCTCGACCTGCGGCGTCCAGTCGATTTCGATAAAGCGCGGGGCGCGGGCCTCGACCGCCGCGCGGCCTACGGCGTGCACCGCCGGGAAGTTTTCGCGCAGCAACGCATCGCCGGTAATGACGCTGATCTGCGCGCCAAATTCCGAAGCCAGAGCCCTCGCCGCCGCCTCAATCTCCGCCGGCCCCATATCATTGGCGGGCGTATTGACCAGATCACGCACCAGATCATGCGCCGATACCTCCAGCGCAATGGCCTCCTGCGTCCCGGCATCGAGGTCTGCCGGATCGAGCCGAACCTCGGCGCGTAAGGGTTTGCCCGCCTTATAGCGGTCAAAGGCGTAAGACCCCAGTTGGAACGCCACATGGATGGCCTTGCGATCCAGCCCCTCATCGGCCTTCAGTCGCCACACGCCGGTCGGCAATTGCCCCGGTAAAGCGCGGAAGCACAGGGGATTATAGGCCTTGCGCACCCCCAGACCGAACCACGCCGCCAGACCGCCATTGAGCGGCAGTACGACCAGAGACCCCGCCTTGCCCGTAAACCCCTTCGCCCGCAAAAAGGCGGCTTGCGTGGCCTCAAGGGCGGACACCGCCGCCTCTGCCTCATCTTCAAACAGACCGAAGATGATGTTTTCGGGCGTTTTGGCGGGCGGGTTGGGCAGGGGCTTGGGCATGGCAGTCATCTCAGGAACAGCAGAGGGTTTAACCATATATTTAGGGGTCTAAATCAAAGCTTAAAGCCGTATTCGTTTTTGCGAGGCCAGAACGCCTCCGGCCGTCTCAGGGTGTCTTATGACCCGTCTTGCCGTTCTGTTGCTTGCTGGCGGTTTGCTGGCCTTTCCCGTTCTGGCCGCCGAAGACGCCAAACCGGTCGAAAAATCAGGCCTGAAGTCGGTCAAGCTGGCGGAAACGCCGGCTCCGCCCAAGCCAGTCAAGGCGTCCAAGGCTGAGCGCGAAGCCGCGATGCGCCTCGATCCGCTGGGGCGGGCCGCCTTCTTCAACCGCGAATTTGTCAATGACCCGACCGATGTCGAGGCCGGGCTGGCCCTGTCGGAGGCGCAGCGCGCGCTGGGCAACCCCAGGGAAGCCGCCGATACGGCCCACCGCGTCCTGTTGTTCGCCCCGCAAAACTATGAGGCCCTGCTGGCGGCGGCGCGCGGCCACATCGCCAATAATGACGCCTTCTACGCCATCGACCCGCTGCAAACCGCCACGACCCTAAAACCCAATGACTGGCGCGCCTGGTCGCTTCTGGGCGTGGCCTATGACCAGACCAAGCGCAGCGAAGAGGCGCTGACCATGTGGGACAAGGCGCTCAGCCTGTCGCCCGACAATCCCGCCGTCCTCACCAATCAGGCCATGTATAAGGCCGGTAATGGCGATCTGGCGCAGGCCGAAACGATCCTGCGCCGCGCCGTCACCCTGCCCGGTGCGACCATTCAGGTGCGTCAGAATCTGGCGCTGGTGCTGGGGATGCAGGGCAAGCTGGCCGAAGCTGAAAAACTGCTGCGGCAGGACCTGCCGCCGGATGTGGCGGATAAAAACCTCGCCTGGCTTCAGGCCTCGCTGAAACCCGCCGGTTCCGCTGCCCCGGCCCGCGACTGGAACAGCCTCAAGGGCGGGTGATCTGTAAAACCGCGCCGCCCGTAAGATAAATTGCGGGCCAAAACCCAAGAATGGGACTCCTGTCTGCCCTGTCGCCTGTGCTAGGGTGCACGCGCGACGGGCGACTCACCCGCGCGGCCAATTATCCCCAGACGCGACATTGTGCCCACACAAGATGTAGATATTCATCTGGTGTTAACTACAAAGTGTGGTGATATGAGAGCCAGTTCCGTGTCGATTCGAAAGTCATGCCATGAGCCTCATCATCCCCGGTGCCCAGCCCAAGGCGGGCCTGCTTACCCCCTCGATTGCCTATAAGCCGTTCCGCTATCCGTGGGCCTTTGATTTCTGGCAAAAGCAGCAGCAGGTGCACTGGCTGCCCGAAGAGGTGCCGCTGGGCGAAGACGTCAAGGATTGGGCGTCCAAGCTGAACGACAATGAGCGTAACCTGCTGACCCAGATCTTCCGCTTCTTCACACAGTCGGACATCGAGGTTCAGGACAACTACATGGAAAAATACGGTCGGGTGTTCAAGCCGACCGAGATCAAGATGATGCTGTCGGCCTTCGCCAATATGGAGACCGTCCACATCGCTGCCTATGCCCTGCTGCTCGAAACCATCGGTATGCCCGAAGCCGAGTTTGGCGCGTTCATGGAATACGAGGCCATGCGCGACAAGCACGACTTCATGCAGAAGTTCGGCGTCGATACGGATGCCGACATCTGCCGCACGCTGGCCATGTTCGGTGGCTTTACCGAAGGCCTGCAACTGTTTGCCTCCTTCGCCATGCTGATGAACTTCCCGCGCTTCAACAAGATGAAGGGCATGGGGCAGATCGTGTCGTGGTCGGTGCGCGACGAAAGCCTGCACTGCGAAGGCATCATCAAGCTCTACCACGCCTTCAACAAGGAAACCGGCGCGGTGACCAGGGCCGTGGCCGACGACATCGTCGATTGCTGCAAAACCGTGGTCAGCCTCGAAGACAAGTTCATCGACCTGTCGTTCGAAATGGGTCCCGTCGAAGGCATGACGCCCGACGATATCAAGCAATATATCCGCTACATCGCCGACTGGCGCCTGCGTCAGCTCGAACTGCCCGAAGTGTTCGGTGTGCAGGAAAACCCGCTGCCCTGGCTTCAGGTGCTGCTGTCGGGTGTCGAACACGCCAACTTCTTCGAAGCCCGTGCCACCGAATATTCCAAGGCCGCGACCAAGGGCTCATGGACCGGCGGCGAAGGTGTGTGGGACGCCTTCGATACCCTGCTCAAAAAGCGCTCGGAAGCCACCCGCGGCGTGAATGTGTAAGGGATAAGGATTTTGGGGCCACAGGCCCCAAACCCCGGATTTTTAAAGCGCTCCATTGTCAGACAATGGGGCGTTTTTTTTGTCGGGGTATGGGGGCATTTTTGTGCGCTACCGCTTCGCTGCTTGAGCGCGGCGACCCCGCGTCTTTGTCTTACTTCGCTTGAAATCAATTAACCTCCCCTAACGGCGCATTAACCTTCTGCCCTTAGCCTGAATGGATGACCCATCGCCCTGCCCTTCTGCGCGCGGCCAAGCCGGCTGCGCTGACGCTGCTCGTGCTGTTGTGCACGGGCACGGTGGGGGCGCAGCCGGCGCAAAAACCCCTAAGCAAGCAGGCGCAGACCGAGCTGGACACGCTGGGGGCGGAGTTGCGCGCCAATGCCCGCAAGCGCGAGCAGAAGCATCAGTCGGCGCGGGAGATCGCGCAGGAGATCGAGCGGCTGCGGGCCCAGATGATCGAGATTGCGCGCACGCAGGGGGCGTCTGAACAGCGGGCGGCGGTCTATCGCGCGCGGCTGGAGACGCTGAGCCTGCTTGAGGCCGATATGACGCGGCGGCTGGGGACCTTGCGCAACAAGCAGGCGCGGTTGTTGAGCGCCTTGCAGATCTATTCGCGCAACCCACCGCCCACCATTTTCGTTTCGACGCGCAAGGCCAATGACGCGGTGATTGCCGCCATATTGCTGAAAGAGATTACGCCTGAGCTGAAAAAGCGCGCGGCCGTGCTATCGGAGGAAAACCGCAACCTGATCCGCGTGCGGCGCGAGGCGGCCTTACAGAACGAGGCGCTGTTTATTTCTGAGAGCGACGTGTCGGAGCAGCAGAAGCAGCTTGAGACCTTGATGGCCGACCGGGCGGCGCTGGAAGACCAGCTTTTGCGCGAAGCCGACGCCATTGAGGTGCGCAATCTGGAGCTTGAGGCGCGGCAGCGGACCCTGCTGGGCCTGCCCTCACCGCTGCGCCCGGCCCAGAGCCCCACACTGGACCTGCAACTGCCCGTGGTGGGTGAAAAGGCCGCCAGCTATGGCGAGACGGTGGACGGTCAGACCAGCCGCGGCCTGCGACTGAAGACCACGCCGGGGGCGCAGGTGCGCAGCCCCGGCAACGGGCGCGTCGAATATGCCGGGCCTCTGGACGGATATGGTCAGGTGATCATTCTCGATATCGGCAATGAGTATCGCGTGGTGATGACGGGGCTGGGGCGGGTCTATGTCGATCCCAACCGCACTGTGGCCAGGGGCGAGCCGCTGGGGCGCACGCCCAATCTGACCGACAAACCGACGGTCTTTTATATGGAGCTGCGCAAGGGCGAAAACCCCGTCAACCCGGCTACGGGCTTCGATCTGAGCAAGCTTTAGGCGTAAAGTGAAGGCCCTGTTTACGCCACATTAAAAGCCTGTAGTATGGGTAGTGAGCGTCTGTGCCACCGCTGGTTTGCGGGTGGCCATTACAGGGTCTGTGACCCTAACGAGGACTATATGAGAAATTACTTCCTGGGCGGCGTTGCCGCTCTGGCCCTGAGCATCGGTGCGGTGGCCTACGCCAATCAGCCGGCCTTTTCGCCCAAATCCGACACCTATGAAATGCTTGAGTTGTTTGGCGACGTGGTGGCGCTGGTCAAGCAGAACTATGTGGTCGAGGTGGACGACAAGAAGCTGATCGAAGCCGCGCTTCAGGGGATGCTGTCCTCGCTTGATCCGCATTCCAACTACCTGTCGGCGGACGATTTCACTGACCTTCAGGAACGCACCAAGGGCGCCTATGGCGGCATTGGCCTTGAAGTGCAGTCCGAAGACGGCGCGGTGAAGGTGGTCACGCCTATGGACGACACCCCGGCCATGAAGGCGGGTATCCAGTCGGGCGACTTTATCACCGCCATCGACGGCACCTCGATTCTGGGGATGCGCCTGAATGAGGCCGTGTCCAAGATGAAGGGGACGCCTGAGACGGACCTGACGCTCACCATCTACCGCGAAGGCAAGGACGAGCCGTTCGACGTCAAGCTGAAGCGCGAGATCATCAATGTGAAGTCGGTCAAGGCGCGCATGGAAGGCGCTTACGGCTATCTGCGCATCTCGAACTTCAATGAAAATACAGCGCGCGAATCCTATGAGGCGTTGAGCGATTTGCGCACGAAGAACCCGCAGATGAAGGGGCTGATCCTCGATCTGCGCAACAATCCCGGCGGTCTGCTCGATCAGTCGGTGGGCGTCGCCGATCTGTTCCTCGAAGGCGGCGAAGTGGTGTCGCAGCGCGGCCGCAAGCCCGACGACATCACCCGCTATCAGGCTCATAAGGGCGATATCATGAACGGCAAGCCGATCGTGGTGCTGACCAATCCGGGCACGGCGTCGGCGGCGGAAATCGTCGCGGGCGCGCTTCAGGATCACAAACGCGCCTCGACCGTCGGCCTGACCACCTTCGGCAAGGGCTCGGTGCAGAGCGTCATCAATCTGGGCGAAAACCGCGCCGTGAAGATGACCATTGCGCGCTATTACACGCCGTCGGGCCGCTCAATCCAGAAGACGGGCATCGAGCCTGATCTGGAAGTGGCGCAATCGCGCGATCAGGCCAAGGTCATCGCCAACCGCGCCTATTCCTTCTCGGAAGCCGATTACAAGAACGCGCTGGATGCCGATGAGGGCAAGAAGCGTCAGGAAGCGCACGTGGTGTCCGAAGTGCCGCCGGATTCCTATGACGTCAAAACCGGTGACTTCCAACTGGCGCGCGCCATCGACGTGCTGAACTATGGTGGCGACGTGAAGATGGCGGCGGCGCACCCGCGCGGCCTCAAGCTGGCCATGTCCGATCTGGTCGATACGCCGAGCGAGCGCTTTGCCGGCAAGACCAAGGCCGGTCCGGCCAAACCGGCCCCGGCAGCGGCCCCCAACACGGCGACCGCTTCGTCTTCGTCATCGTCCTCAAGCTCGGCGCAACCGAAGTAAACGGCACCCCCGCCTGATAGTTGGCGGGGGTTTTTACATCCGCACGCGGGCAAAGCGCGTATAAGGCCTAAAAAAACGCCCGATGCGTCGCACCGGGCGTCAGGATACATCTCATGGACCTCCATCCATAGGCCACTCGTCATACATGCCAGAGAGTGTCTAAAAAGACAGGCTTGTGTGGCGAAACCTGCAATCATAATGATCCTCAATGGCTTAACGGGCGAATCAAGTTGCCGTGAGAGTTTAAGCCGCCCGCCGTGAACACGAATGTCGCCCGCCCTGCCTGAGTACCTGCATATTCTGTCTTTGCCCTACCGGCCGCCCGAAACTTTTTTCGGCAGCGTGCTGAGGTCGGAGCGTTGTGCCGGCTTCCTGTCCGATGGCGGGGCGCTGGGGCGCTGGTCATGGCTGTGTGTGGCACCCGACGACACAGAGGTGTTTACCTTTGACGAGGCGCGCCACCCCGAAGAGGTCTTGCGCACAGCCTGCGCGCAGGTTCTGAGCGACAGCCACATTCACGGTGACGACATCACAGATTTGCCACCCTTTACCGGCGGGCTGATCGGGCTGGCGGGGTTTGAGCTGGGCCCGCGGCTGGAAAACCTGTCGCTGCGCGCGTTTCATTTAGGCGCTGAACCGTGGCCCGAACTGGTGCTGATGCGCTTCTCGGCGGTTCTGGCCTTTGACCTGCATCACAAACGGCGTCTGGTTCTGGGGCGGGGCGCAACGCCCGAAGAGGCGCGCCAACGGGCCGAGGCCCTGGCGGCGCAGGTCGAAACCGCCGCACCGTCCCCCTTGCCCGCCAGCCTGATGGACGACCCGTTGCTCAGCGAAACGCCGGACGCCGAGTTCGAAGCGAAGGTCGCGACGCTGGTGGCGCAAATCCACGCCGGCGACCTGTTTCAGGCCAATCTGGCGCGCGGCTGGCGCGGTGCTCTGACACCCGGCCTCACGCCTGACCACATTTTACAGGCGCTGGCCGAAGCGGGGGCCAGTCCGTTCGGCGCCTTTATGCGCTTTGGCGACCGCGCCGTCGTGTCGAACAGCCCGGAACGCTTTATCCGGCTTGAGGCCGACGGGCG
>NZ_JAIXSV010000086.1 GCF_027484505.1 Asticcacaulis sp. | reverse complement strand
GTTGGGGAACGCCGTGGAAACGGGGAGCGGGAATGCGTGCATTGTGGGGTGCAGCCCGGATTGCCGGGGCGCTGCTGACCGGGCTTTATGCAGGTTCTGTACTGGCGGAGGCAGCACCGGAGATCCCGGTGGAGTATTTCGCGCATCAGCCGGTGATGGCCGATGTGGACATGTCGCCCGATGGCAGCCATGTCGCCTTCCTGGCTCCCGTCGGTGGCCGTCAGCATCTGGTGGTGCGCAAGCTGCCCCTGTCCCAGGGGGAGAAGCCAGCCGTCATCGGCCCGTCGGACGCGGAAATCACCGGCTTCGACTGGATCAGCAATGAACGCCTGCTGGTGCGTATCCTGACGACCGAGAAGATGAACACCAGCGACGGGCGCAAGCCTCTGCGCTTCACGCGCACGGTGTCCATGTCCCGCGATCTTCAGGAAATGAAGGTGCTGCTGCAAAGGCCGCCAGATAATGGCTATTTCCTGCAGCACACACCGATCCTGCAATTCATTGATGATGAATATGTCCTGGCCGCCTTTCCCACCGACGATGGCCCCTGGCCGGGCGTGGTGAGGCTGAACGTGATCACGGGTGCGTTTACCCGCGTTCGCCGCCCCATCCGCAACGTCACCGAATATATTCCCGACCCGACGGGCGAAATCCGCATCGCGGAAACCTATGACGACCGCAAGCTGGAAAGCCGCTATCTGCGCCGCGTCGCCGGTGGCGATTTCGAACTGATGATAAAGAACAAGGTGCTGGAGGATGATGGCGGCTTCGGCATTCTGGGTTTCGATGCTTCAGGTCAGAACCTGTTCGTGGCTTCCCGGCACGAGGGCGACCGTTCCGCCGTCTACAAATATGATCTGGCCAATGACCAGATGGGCGAAATGGTGGCCAGCGATCCCCGCTTTGATGTGAATATGGCCATTGTTCAGCGTGGCGCCGTGGTGGCCATCGCCTGGATGGACGACCTGCCGCGCCGGCAATGGCTGGACCCCGCTGTTCAGAAGCTTCAGGACGCGCTGGACAAGGCTCTGCCCGACAGCAGGGAGATCGTGATCGACACGGCGGCGGATGGTAATCTGATCCTGGTCGCCAGCTTCGCTCTGGACGCGCCGACGACTTACCGGATGTTCGATCGTCGGACCAAGGAATTCTCGCTGTTCGGCGACACCTATCCTGCCATCGCGCAGGACAGTGTCAGCAAGCGCCAGCCCATCACCTACAAGGCCACGGACGGCACGGAGATCCCCGGCTACCTGATCCTGCCCGTCGGCGTGGAGGGCAAGAACCTGCCCTTTATCATCATGCCCCATGGCGGCCCGTTCTCTCGCGATGACGGCACGTTTGATGTGATGGCGCAGTTCCTGGCCAATCGCGGCTATGGCGTGCTGCAGCCCAATTTCCGGGGCTCCACCGGCTATGGCGCCGCCTTCAACGAGGCGGGTGAAAAGCAGTGGGGCGGATTGATGCAGGATGATGTGACGGATGCGGCCAAATGGGCCGTCGCCCAGGGCTATGCCGCCCTGATGGCGGCGGTGAAGACGCCCGACCTGTTCAAATGCGCCGTGGCGACGGCACCGGTTGCCAGTCTGGAACGGCTCTATGACGAGGTGAAGTCGTCAGGCTTTGGCAACATCACCCGCGGCCTTTATTTCGGCGATAATCCCGACGCGCTGAAGCCCATCTCCCCCTATCACCAGGCTGACAAGATCAAGGTGCCGGTGCTGCTGGTCCATGGCGACCTGGACTACCAGGCCTCCGTCGCCCACAGCCGCGACATGCGCCGCGCCCTGGAACGGGCCGGCAAGCCGGTCGAGTATGTGGAGATCAAGGGCATGGACCATTCCCCCATCGTCACGGACCAGATGAAGACCGTGCTGCAGGCGTGGGAGAAGTTCCTGAAGACGTATCTGGGGGGGTAAGGATCACAGGCGGTCCCAGGGTTCTGGTTCAACGTCCGGGGCCCCGGTGAGCACGCGCTGGAACGCAGAGATGTTGGCCATTTGGGACCGTTCCTGGAAATAGGTGGCAGTGGTCAACGCTGCCACCTTTTCCGCCAGCGCAAGATTGATCAGTTGATTGAGGCTGGTCCCCTCTGCCTTCGCGATCTTCTCCGCAGCACTTTTCAGCGAGGGCAGCAGGCGGAGAGAGTAGTTGGCAGCGGTCATGGCAGGCTCCTCAATACACTTCCAGGATAAGCGACTTTGATGCCGTGACCATGGGCAGGTTCGAAATGCCGCAGGTTGGACGTCGCAATGTAGTGCGCCTAGCCGTTGATGGCGGTTTCCAGAACCATCTCATCGGCGGGATCATTCAGACTGGGGCGCCAGAGATAGTTGATATGGACCGGCTCCACGATATCGGCAAGATAATCCAGGAAACCAAGCATATCCTGCTCTGTGACCTGGGCTGCCACAAGGTGTTCAGGCCGCGTCAGCACCGCCTCATATTCCAGGAATAAGGGAACGCTGACCAGCATCCGATATCGCCTTGTCGTCGCGGCAGAAAGCAACGCGTTCGCAGCGCCGTTGCGGCTTCGGACGGCAGCAACCAGGACATTGGTATCCATCACGACCCTCATGTTCCCTACGATATCATATCGTGGGGAACAAAACAGGCCGCCTATTTCACCGCCGCCGTCAGCGGCACCAGCTGGAACCCCTTTTCCTGCAAGGTCGGCAGCCATTGGGTCAGGGCGGCGATGGTGACGTCGTGGGGGTGGCCGATGGCGATAGCGAGGCCGTTTTTACGCGCGATATCCTCCACCTTGGCCAGCGATGCCGCGACACCCTGGGCCGTCATCACATGGTCCAGGAACACATCGCGCGACAGCATGGGCACCCGATAATGGG
>NZ_JAIXSV010000365.1 GCF_027484505.1 Asticcacaulis sp. | reverse complement strand
GCGCACGACGTTGCGCAGATCCTTGACCGCTACAATATAGCGGTGAGGGCGG
Source organism: Asticcacaulis sp. (assembly GCF_027484505.1). Taxonomy (GTDB): domain Bacteria; phylum Pseudomonadota; class Alphaproteobacteria; order Caulobacterales; family Caulobacteraceae; genus Asticcacaulis. The sequence continues at coordinate 36,691 of NZ_JAIXSV010000365.1, read as the reverse complement.
GGACGCACTGCGCCGAACCGTTGATGACGCGGCTGGGGGTGACCTCGACCGTGCGTGCCTCTATCGCGCTTTACAATACCGAGGCCGAGATCGACGCGCTGATTGCGGCGGTTGAAAAGGCGCAAGGGTTTTTTGAGTAATGACCATGTCCAAGCACGAGATCATTTCCCTGTCCGGTGAGGACGCCAGCGAAGCGGTTGCCGAACCGGGGCAGGCTGAGCTGTTTGCACCCGAAGAGACGACGGCGGTCGAGCGCCAAAATCCTGAGCTATTGCCTCAGGAAGAACTGGATCGCCTGACCGACGAACTGATCGCGGCGTTCAAGACGGTGTTCGATCCGGAAATTCCGGTCGATATCTATGAACTGGGCCTGATCTATCGCGTCGATATCAATGACAACCGTGAAGTGGTGGTCGATATGACCCTGACCGCGCCGGGGTGCCCGGTGGCGGGAGAAATGCCCGGCTGGGTGCAAAATGCGGTGATGGGCGTGCGTGGTGTTGCCGACTGTCACGTCAATCTGGTTTTCGATCCGCCGTGGGACTCTTCGAAGATGAGCGACGAAGCCAAGCTTCAGCTCAATATGTTTTAGTTCGCATGGGGGAAACGCGGTTTCCCCCATGTGCCCCCTTCCGTGAGTTTAAAGGCCGCAGAGATAGCTATGGATATTCAGCCTGTTATCACGCCTCGTCCCCATCGGCCGCGCCCGGCCATCGTGTCGCTGACCGACGCCGCAGCCGCGCAGGTCAAGGCTATCATGTCGCGCGCTGACAGGCCCTATGTGGGCCTGCGCGTCGGTGTGAAGCAGGGCGGCTGCGCCGGTCAGGAATACGTGCTGAGCTATGCCGAAGCCGCCGACCCGCTGGACGAGGTGGTGACAGATAAAGGGGTGACCATACTGATCGAACCCAAGGCGGTGCTGTATCTGGTCGGCACGGTCATCGACTATGAGACGACCAAACTGGCGTCGAAGTTCGTGTTTAACAATCCGAACGAGACGGATGCCTGTGGCTGCGGCGAGAGTGTAACGATCAAGCCCGCAGCCACGGAATCGGACTAAAAATCGGCTGCGGCGAGAGTGTAACGATCAAGCCCGCAGCCACGGAATTGGACTAAAAATCGGCTGCGGCGAGAGTGTAACGATCAAGCCCGCAGTCACGGATCAGACTAATCAGCCTCAGGCCCGCAGCGCCAGAGGCACGAACTCGACCTCTCCACTGCGTCCGGTTAGCCAGTCGAGCGCTTCATCGGCGGTGTAGAAGTTGCGCATCGTGTCCTTGGGGAAGGAGGCGTAGTCCTGCTGAATGTAGACCTCCTCCACCGCGTCGTGCGTCACAAAGGCGACCCGGCGGCCTTCGTGGAAATCGCGCGTCCATTCGGCCCAGGTCTGCGCAAAGCGCTGGCGGTCTTCGTCTTCCAGATGGCCCGTATAGCGGCGAAAGTCGATCAGACGATCATAACGCCACGGCTCACCGATTTCGGCATAGGCTTCGATGAAGCGGTCGCACAGTTCGGCGCTCGGGATCGGGCCGAAAACGCGGGCAATAAGGATGGAATGAATTTCATCCAGATAGACACTGAGGCGGTATTTTTGCGACATGGGTAAGCTGGGACTTTGTGACTTGCCGACCGAGTGTAGCGGGTAATGCTTAAAATCCACTTAGCTTAAAAGTGAAATGCCGTTTCGGTAACGGGTTAAGGTTGTGGCGTCGCTAACCACTCGATGGCTTCGTCGCGACGTTCGAAGAGTTGTATGAAGGCCTTGGGGAAGGCGTCACCCAGAGCGTTCAGGCGCGCGCGGTCAAACGGATCGCTGGAGATCAGGGCCAGACGGCGGCGCGGAGGGGATGGCGTACCGGCGGCCTGAGCCAGCCACGCGGCCGCCCGCATCAGGTCGGACAGTTCAACCACGCCCTGAGCCGAGCGCATATCCAGAATACGGTCGTAGAGCCAGGGTTGCTCGATCTGCTGATAAAGGTTGATCAGAGCGTCCACAAAGCCTTCGCTGGTATAGTCACCGCGGGCGGTAACAATTAGCAGGTTTTTATCCGTGTCGATAAGATGGGAGAGACGGAGAGCGCGCGGCACGGCGGACCTTACAGAACAGGGAACGGCTTGCGTATCCCTAAAGAGCGTCTGTTAAAAAACGCTTATATCCCATGTATTTAAGCGGCAACGGCCCCTTCACTGACCAATTCGGAAGGTTCAACCGGGCCACCGCGCGCTTCGGCGATCAGTTCCTGAGTGCGGCTTTCGATGCGCGCTTGCAGCACGGCCATGAATTGCGCCTTGTCTAGGCCGGGTGCGATCGGTTCAAGGAACTCCAGCACCGCCGTGCCGGCGGTCTTGCGATACTGGGTTTCTTGCCAGAACAGGCCGAGATTGGTGGCCACGGGCACCACGGGGCGGTTGAAATTCCTGTACATGTGCCACACGCCGGAACGGTAGCGGCGATAGGTGCCGGGGGCGTTGAGGTGGCCTTCAGGATAGATGAGGATGTGGCGACCGTCACGGTCGGCTTCGGCCGAACGCTGGCTGAGGCTGCGGCGCGCTTCGTGGCCGCCGCAATTATTGACCACAATGGCCCCCAGCTTGCGCAGCAGCGTGCCCATCAGCGGGAACTTTTCCAGATGATCGCCGGTGACGAAGGCCACGTCCCTGAACTGCGAATAAAGACAAAAGCCATCGCCCCACGACTGATGCTTGGCGGCGAAGATGACCGGCGTGTCCGGCACGAGGTGACGGCCGCGGACCTCAAGCCGGATGCCGGCCAGTACCCGCATGGCCCAGACCATCCGCCGCGTATAGCGCTGCACCACCCATAATACCGGTTTGCGACCCGGCAAGAGCGACAGGCCAATAGCCATCAGGCTGTAGCCGATGGAGAAAACCCAGTAGGCGAGGGCGAACGCAAAGGCGCGCATGGTGGTATCCACAAAGAAAGCCAGTGACGGATCGTCACCAGCTTCTTGTCGCACAAATTTGAACAATGTTCAAATTATATTTTCTCAGTTATATTTCTCAGGCGGCGTCGGTCGCTTTCAGGGCGGATTTGGCGCAGGTGACCATGTTGCGACCGTTATTCTTCGACTGATAGAGGGCCTTGTCGGCGCGGTCGAGCAGGTCGTAGGCGTCTTCGCCATAGTCACGCTCGGCGATGCCGACGGAAATCGTGATCGTGCCCAGGTCTTCATTGGTGGAACGGCGCTTGAGCACGCGGGAGGCAATTTCCTGCCGGGCTTCGTTGAGCAGGCGCTCGACGACGGCCATGTTTTCGCTGGGGAAGATCATGGCAAATTCTTCACCGCCATAACGGGCGGCCATGCGCGGGGCGCGACCAATGCGCGACAGGACCGAGGCGACGTAACGCAGGACCTGATCGCCCGTTTGATGGCCCCAGGTGTCGTTGAAGCGTTTGAAATGGTCGATATCGAGAACGGCCAGGGTGATATTCTTGCCTTCGTCGCTGTCGCAGTGGCGTTCCAGCGCTTCGTCGAAGGATTTGCGATTGGCCAGATTGGTCAGGGCGTCGGTCATAGCTTCCAGACGCACCTGATCGAGGTGTTTACGCAGACGCGCCACTTCGCGTGAGGATTCGCTGAGGCGAACTTCGAAATGGGCGTGCTGGTTGAGGATTTGCGAGGTGGCGTCCGTCAGACGCCCGACAAGCTGGCGCAGGCGTTGTGCGTCGGAGTCACCATCAATGCTGGTGCGCGCGCCTTCCAGAGTCTCGTTATAGTCTTTCTGCGCCTTCTGGGCTTCGTTGATGACTTCGCTGACCGAGGCCAGTTCACGCGTCAGACGCAGGCCTGCGTCGCGCACCTCATCATTCAGCTTGAGGCGGGAAATGAATTTCGAAGCGAGGCTTTCAGAGATTTCCTCGGTAATCTTCTCACCCGAGCCGATCAGGCGATGAATCTCCTGCGCCAGAGCCGAGTTGGGATCGCCCGCGACATAGAGCCAGATTTCATAATTGAGCGGCGTCGGCCAAACCCCGTGCACTTCCATCAGCCGAATGGCCTCCACGGCCAGACTATAGGCATTGGAACTGCGAACGCTCACTTCTATGTCGTTGCTCATAAAGGCTTCCTTGTGTCACGAATCGGGTGACGAGAAACACATTAAGTCAATTTCTCTGACAGGCGGTTAACGCGGGAACTTATTTTGCTTTACCCTTGCCCTCAGCGGTAGGCGCTGCGCAGCATAAAGGCCGGCACATGGCCGCCGAACCCCTGACCGTCCGGACCTTTGGGGAGGCTGTCTTCGTTGTCTTTCAACGAAAAATCGTCAGAGACCGCCTTCGCGCGCGGTGGCGGGGTGTCTGCGGCGGAGGATTTGCGGCGGCGTGTTTTTTTCTCCGGAGGCGGCGCGGCGTCCACGACGACCTCTTCCGGGGCCACGACCTCAGCGACGGCTTCAACGGCCGATTCGCCCTTGCGACCGCGTTCACGGCGCGGACGGGCTGAGCGGTCACGCTCCGTGCGTTCACCGCGACCGCGCGCAGGCTTTTCGCGCTCGGGACGCGCATCAGCCAGCGGGCTCCAATCGACGTCCAGTTCCAGCGTATTCGGTTCTTTTTTGATAAGTTTCAGAACCTTATCGTAGTTCTTTTCATCATTCGGCGCGAGGATCAGATAGGCCTCACCCGTGCGTCCGGCGCGACCCGTGCGGCCAATGCGGTGCACATAGTCATCAGCGTGATGCGGCACATCGAAGTTGAACACATGGCTGACGCTGGGGATGTCAAGGCCGCGAGCGGCGACGTCCGAAGCCACCAACAGTTTCAGTTCACCACTGCGGAAGGCGTCGAGCGTCTTCATGCGCAAGGACTGATCCAGGTCGCCATGGATCGGGGCCGCATTAAAGCCGTGCACTGACAACGACTTGGCGACAATATCGACATCGGTCTTGCGGTTGCAGAAGACGATGCCGTTATTGATCTCCAATTGCCCGATGAGGGTGCGCAGCGCCAGACGCTTGGCCTTGGCCAGCAGTTTGGAATCGCCCGATGGGACGCGATAGACGTACTGGGTGATGTTTTCGTTGGTCGTTGCCGGGCGCGAGACTTCGATGCGGACCGGGTTCTTCAGAAACTGCTCGGTCAGGCGCGTGATTTCCGGCGGCATGGTCGCTGAGAAGAACAGGGTCTGACGCGACGGCGGCGTCAGCTTGAAGATGCGCTCGATATCGGGAATGAAGCCCATGTCGAGCATGCGGTCGGCTTCGTCAACCACCATCAGTTGCACGCCGTTGAGCATCACCTTTGAGCGTTCAAACAGGTCGAGCAGGCGGCCCGGCGTAGCGATCAGCACATCGACGCCCTTGTCAAGCTTGGCCACCTGATCGGCCATGGAGACGCCACCGATGAGCAGGGCCCAGTTCAGCTTGCAATATTTGGCATATTTCTCAAAGGCTTCGGCCACCTGATCGGCCAGTTCGCGCGTGGGCGCCAGCACGATGGCGCGCGGCATACGGGCACGTGAACGGCCCGAAGCCAGCTTTTCGATCATCGGCAGGGTGAAGGCCGCCGTCTTGCCGGTGCCGGTTTGGGCGATCCCCAGAACGTCCAGTCCGATCAGGGCGATGGGGATGGCCTGTTCCTGAATGGCGGTCGGCGTATCGTAGCCGGTATCGGCCACGGCTTTCAGGATATCGGGGTTCAGGCCTAGATCGGTAAATTTGGTCATTCAGCTTTGAAGGGTTGCCGTTTCGGACAGTCACAGGAAAAAAATCAGCCGCCGCGTAAGCGCGGACACGGCGATGAATACGCCGGTAAAGGCTTTGCGGCCTCTAGTATCAGATTTTACATAAAAGGACAGAGATTTATTGCGCTGCGGCGGCTCAGACGTCCAGATCATCGCCGACAAATTCGGCGTTTTGCTGAATGTACTTGAAACGCAGTTCCGGTTTACGACCCATCAGGGTTTCGACCAGATCCTCGATGCCGCTCTCATTCTCAGGCAGGGTGACGCGCGCCAGGGTGCGCGTCTTCGGGTCCATCGTCGTTTCCTTGAGCTGTGCCGGCATCATTTCGCCCAGACCCTTGAAGCGGCCGATTTCGGGCTTCTTACCCTTGAACTCTTTTTCAAGGATTTCAAGTCGATGCGCGTCGTCCTTGGCATAGACGATCCTAGTGCCGTGGCTGATGCGGTACAGCGGCGGCATGGCCAGATAGAGGTGACCATTGCGGATCATCGACGGCATGGTGCGGTAAAAATAGGTGATCAGCAGCGAGGCGATGTGCGCGCCGTCCACGTCGGCGTCGGTCATGATGACGATGCGCTCATAGCGCAGGTCGTCTTCCTTGAAGCGCGCGCCCGGCTGCACGCCTAGGGCCAGCCCCAGATCGGACAGTTCCTGATTGGACTTGGCCTTGTCAGCAGTCGCCGAGGCGATGTTGAGGATCTTGCCGCGCAGGGGGAGGATGGCCTGTGTATTGCGGTTACGCGCCTGCTTGGCCGAACCACCGGCCGAGTCGCCTTCGACGATGAACAGTTCGGTGCCATTGGCGTCCTGACGCGCACAATCGGCCAGCTTGCCTGGCAGGCGCAGCTTACGCGTGGCCGAGGCGCGCTGCACCTCCTTGTCCTTGCGCTTTTTCAAGCGGTCTTCGGCGCGTTCGACGACGAATTGCAGCAGTCGGTCGGCCTGTTTTGGCGAACTTATCAGCCAGTGATCGAACGGATCGGCCAGCGCCTTTTCGACCAGACGCTGGGCCTCGCTGGACGACAGGCGGTCCTTGGTCTGGCCCTGAAACTCAGGATTTTTGATGAAGACCGAGATCACCACGCCGGCTTGCGCCACCACGTCTTCGGCGGTGATGATGCCGCCGCGCTTGTCGCCGGTCATGTCGGCATAGGCCTTCAGCGAGCGGGTGAGGGCGGCGCGCAGGCCGGCCTCATGCGTGCCGCCGTCGGGCGTCGGGATGGTGTTACAGTAGGATTGCGTGAAGCCGTCAAATTCACCGAACCCGGCCCCCGACCAGGTGACGGCCCATTCCACGGCCCCGGCTTCGCCCTGCCGCTCTACGCGGCCGGAGAAGATGTCGGTGACGGTTTCGGTTTCCTGAACGCGCTCAGCCAGATAATCGGCCAGCCCGTTGGGGAAGTAGAACTTGTCTTCGGCCGGGGTATGGTCGGAAATCTGGCTGGGGTCGCACTTCCAGTGGATTTGTACGCCGCGGAACAGATAGGCCTTGGCCTTGGCCATGCGGTACAGACGTGCCGGTTTGAAGTGCGCGCCGACACCGAAAATCTCTTCATCCGGCTTGAAGCGTTCGCGGGTGCCGCGCTTTTTGGAGGGCGCGATCTGCTGGATGGGGCCCTGACTGAGGCCGCGCGAAAAGACCTGCTGCCACTCAAAACCGTCGCGCCACACGGTGACTTCCAGCGTTTCGGACAGGGCATTGACCACCGAGACACCGACGCCGTGCAAACCGCCGGAGGTTTCATAGGCCTTGCCGGAGAACTTGCCGCCGGAGTGCAGGACGGTCATGACCACTTCCAGCGCCGATTTGCCGGGATATTTGGGGTGCGGATCGACGGGGATGCCGCGTCCATCATCGCGCACCGACAGATAGCCTTCGGCGTCCAGTTCGACCCAGATGGCCTTGGCGTGACCGGCGACGGCCTCGTCCATGGCGTTGTCGAGCACTTCGGCGAACAGGTGGTGCATCGCCTTTTCGTCAGTGCCGCCGATATACATGCCCGGACGCTTGCGCACCGGTTCCAGCCCTTCCAGCACCTCGATCGCCGAAGCGCCGTAACCTTCGGCGGTCAGGGCCGAAGGCGCAGGGGCCGGGACCTTGACGGGCTCAGTGGCCGGGGTGGGTTTGGCTGCAGGCATGGCAGGCGTATCCGTTTGAGGCACGGGGGCGTCGCCGCCGAAAAGGGAGGGCTGAGGAGGCGTAGTGGACATGCGCGTACTGTGGACCGATTCGCTGAATTTCCATCCGGCAGGCGATGGAGGACGTGAACAATCCATAAACAAAAAGGTCGCAAACCCCAAGGGGCTTGCGACCGATTTCTGTGGCTTAATGCCTGATGGCTTAGCCGGAAGACTTAGAACGCCGCCTTGAGGGTCACAGCGATCTGCTCCTTCACGGGGTTGCGAGCGAAGCTCTTGCCCAGATCGTGATCGCCGGTGTCCCAATAGCGGACGTCGAGCGACAGGTTCGAGGTCAGCGCGTAACCCGCACCCAGGTTCCAGGTGGTATATTCGCCCGTAGAGGCCTCATACTTGCCCATGGCACCCGAAACCGACCACTTGTCGGTCAGCGGATAGGCCGCGTTCAGTTCGTAGTAGGGGTTTTCCAGCGTTTCCCAATTGGTGTAGATCGCAGCACCGATCGTGCCCTTGCCCATCGGGTGGGTGAAGCCGGCCTTCAGTTCGCCGAAGTTCAGATCGTCTTCATCCGGATAGGCGTAATAGATAGCGCCGAAGTCAAACGACCAGTTGCCAACGGTCGGCTTCACGCCGGCGTACAGATCGACTTCCAGCGAAGCGTCCGAACCGAAATCGACGTTCGAAGCCCAGGTGCCGGCGTAGAAGGAACCGTTGGTGTAGTCGATGCCACCCTGAACAGCGGCTTCCTTGTCTGTCTGCGTGACGCCGCGCCAGACATAGTTGTTGGTGGCGGCAATGTTGTAGCTGAGGGCGCCTTCAGCGGAAGCGGCGCCGGCGACCAGAGCACTGGCGGCGATCGTGGCGGCGAGGAGGAACTTCTTCATGATCTGTATCCTGTATTATGGTTCAGATTATATCGCCTACAGTACGCAACTGCGGCGTAAATCGGAGTTTAATGTAGCAATTTTTACGTCGCGTACTACCCCCTGCGGAATGTTTGACGGCGTTTGATGTAAAATTGTCACGAATCTCTAACGCGACATTCACACAGGGTAGTGCCAATTATATAATTGATTTTAAATAATAAAAATCCGCATTGAGGCGGGTTCTCTTTTCTATGTGTTGCAAATGTGGCGAGGTTTTCCTGCGGCGCAGCGTTACTTTTGCGCCGCACTGCGCAAAAAGCGAATCGGTCGCAACCTGAGAAACCGCCCGCGCGAGTCCGGGGCGGTTTCCTGGTCAAACCGTCTTCACGCCTTAAAACGCGGCCTTCAGGCTGAGCACGACACGCTCGTCGCTAAAGCGTGTATCGACGTCGGTATCGTGGTAACGCAGGTCCACAGACAGGTTGGAGGTGAGGGCGTAGGCCCCGCCGAGGTTCCACGTATTGTAGGTGCCATAGTCACCAAATGCGCCGGAAACGGATACCTTGTCCGTGAGGGGATAGGCGGCGTTGACTTCGAAGTAGTCTTCGAAATTATCATCTGTGTTGAAATAGGCCGCCGCACCAATCGTGCCCTTGCCGAGGGGGTGACTGACGCCCAGTTTAACTTCCTCAAAATTCAGGTCGTCTTCCTGCGGATAGAGATAGGCCAGCACGCCGATGTCGAAGGTAAAGTTGCCCGCTGTGGGCTTTACCCCAGCGTAAAGGTCAAGTTCATAGTCGGCCTTGCCACCGAAATCAACGTTTGACGCCCAGGTGCCGGCGTAAAACATGCCGTTGGTGTAATCGATACCGCCCTGAATAGCCGCGTTTTCGTCAGTCTGGGTGACGCCACGCCAGACGTAGTCGGAGGTAACCCCAATATTATAGCTGACCGTACCTTCGGCCGAGGCGGTACCCGCTGTGAGTAGAGCCGTAGTGGACGCGGCAATGATAATTACTTTTTTCATGATGACTTCCTCATTTTTAATGGAGCCACCTGAACGCTTCTCCTGCACAGTATTGGCGGTATGAAATTTTTATGACGCCATTGGTTTCATAGTACATGCAAGAAAAGAAATTTCTATTGCGTGGTTAATAAACAAACGAAGTGTAACAAAAATGCAAAATTCCAACCAATAGTGTTGGAAGAAACTATTTAAATTTATCTAAAAAAATGGAGCGCCCGAAAGCGCTCCATCTGTATCACGTATTTTGTATTTAAATATTAGTGATGCACTTCGTCATGCAGAGCCGAGTCGAGACCCGCTTCTTCATCCGCTTCCGACACGCGCAGGCCCGTAGTGAACTTGCAGATGACGAGGATGACGAGCGTACCGACAGCCGACCACAGGATGGTGTAGACCAGACCCATGACCTGCGTACCGACGCTGGCACCTTCCGACAGGCTGTTGATCGCCGGATCGGCAAACACGCCGGTCAGGATCGCGCCGAGGGCACCGCCCGCACCGTGGATGCCGAAGGCGTCCAGCGAGTCGTCGTAGCCGAGCAGCTTCTTGACCCACGAAGCGAAGACGTAGCAGACCGGACCCGCGATCAGACCGATGATCAGGGCACCCGTCGGGTTGACGAAGCCCGCCGCCGGGGTGATGGCGACCAGACCAGCCACCAGACCGGACAGGATGCCGAGCAGCGACGGCTTGCGACGGATGGTCCATTCGACCAGCTTCCACGACAGGGCCGCAGCGAGTGCCGCCAGGATCGTGTTGAGCAGGGCAGCTGCACCGATACCGTCCGGAGTCCAGGCCGAGCCGGCGTTGAAGCCGATCCAGCCGACGAACAGGAGCGCGGCACCGATCATGACGAAGATCAGGTTGTTCGGCGCCATTTCTTCGGTGCCGTAGCCCTTACGACGGCCGAGGAAGAGGGCTGCAACCAGACCGGCCACACCGGAGTTCACGTGAACAACGGCACCACCGGCGAAGTCGAGCACGCCCATTGCGGTCATGAAGCCACCGCCCCAGACCTGGTGACAGATCGGCGCGTAGACGAAGACCGACCACAGGGCCATGAACAGCAGCAGGCCCGACAGCTTGATACGCTCGGCGAAGGCGCCGGTGATCAGGGCCGGGGTGATGATGGCGAAGGTCATCTGATAGGAGATCCACAGCATTTCAGGCAGGCCGGGGGCCAGATTGAAAGCCGTATCCTTGGTAACGCCCTTCAGCAGGACCGTATCGAAACCGCCGATGAACTTGTTGACGGTTTCGGCCGGAAGACCGAACAGCGCCTTATCAGCCACCCCGAAGGACAGGCTGTAGCCGACGACATACCACAGGATGCCCGCGACGCACGACACGGCGACGGATTGCGTCACGGTGGCGATGACGTTCTTCTTACGCACCATACCGCCGTAGAACAGGGCCAGACCCGGCAGGGTCATCATCAGCACGAGGGCGGTCGAAAGGAAGACGAAGGACGAGGACGCAAGGTCCAGTTCCAGCGGCTTCTGGTGAGCGAGGAGGGTCGGAGCCGGGGCTTCGGCCGCAGCCGCTTCAGCCGGAGCGGCTTCTGAAGCCGGAGCCGCTTCCGAAACCGCAGCTTCGGAAGTGACAGCCGCCGCGTGGGCGACGGTGACGACGGGAGCCGTCATGAGGAGGGCTGCGGAGGCCGCAAGCACCTTTGAGAATTTAATCCACGTTTTCAAGTTATCCCCCTTGGATAAGCGGATGTTGCACTGGCGAAGAGTGCCGCCATCCGATTGTTTCGCAAAGGGTTTTATTAAGACCTGAGGCAGAGAGCGGGCGTCTCGGGCCTCAATGCGTCATTTATGTGTCAATATAGCCGCCTGAAACGCGTAAACCCAGAAAAACGTTTTGGTATCATTTGATACTATAAAGGTATCATTTGAAAATAAATTTCAACCTGAGTTGACGTAACGGTATCAGGGGCGTGCTTTTGTCGCCAAACGCAAACAAGCCGCCCCTTTTCAGGAGCGGCTTGTTCTTTGAAATCAACCCTTTGCAGGGAGATGTTCAGCTTAGCCCTTGTAGTACATCTCGAACTCGATCGGGTGCGGACGCAGTTCGAAGGCCATCACTTCTTCCATCTTCAGTTCGATGTAGGAGTCGATGAAGTCGTCGTCGAACACGCCACCCTTCTTGAGGAAGGCGCGGTCCTTGTCGAGGTTGTCGAGGGCTTCACGCAGGCTGCCGCAGACTTCCGGAACGGCCTTTTGCTCTTGCGGCGGCAGGTCGTACAGGTTCTTGTCGGCCGCGGGGCCCGGATCGATACGGTTTTCGATACCGTCGAGACCAGCCATCAGCAGGGCGGTGAAGGTCAGGTAGGGGTTGCCCAGCGGATCGGGGAAGCGCGCTTCGATACGCTTGCCCTTCGGCGAGGAAACCCACGGAATACGGATCGAGGCCGAACGGTTACGCGACGAATAGGCCAGCTTCACCGGGGCTTCGTAGCCCGGAACCAGACGCTTGTAGGAGTTGGTGGTCGGGTTGGCGAAGGCGTTGATGGCCTTGGCGTGCTTGATGATGCCGCCGATGTACCACAGGCACAGGTCCGACAGACCGGCATACTTATCGCCGGCGAACAGCGGCTTGCCGTTCTTCCAGATCGACTGGTGCACGTGCATGCCCGAACCGTTGTCACCGAACATCGGCTTCGGCATGAAGGTCGCGGTCTTGCCATAGGCGTGGGCGACGTTCTGCACGACGTACTTGTAGAGCTGCGTACGGTCGGCCATGGTCAGCATGTCCGAGAACTTCAGGCCAAGCTCGTGCTGGGCCGGAGCCACTTCGTGGTGGTGCTTCTCCGGTTCCATGCCCAGTTCGCCCATGACGGCGAGCATTTCGCCGCGCAGGTCCTGGCACGAGTCCACCGGGTTGACCGGGAAGTAGCCGCCCTTCGGGCCCGGACGGTGACCCATATTGCCTTCGGCATATTCTTTGGCCGAGTTGATCGGCAGTTCCGACGAGTCGAAGGAGAAGCCGGTGTTGTTCGGCGCGATCGACCAGCGCACGTCGTCGAACAGGAAGAATTCGGCTTCCGGACCGAAATAGACGGTGTCACCGATACCCGCCGACTGCACGTAGGCGAGCGCCTTCTTGGCGATCGAGCGCGGGTCGCGGTTATAGGGTTCGTTGGTGTCCGGATTGATGACGTCGCAGAACAGGAAGAGGGTCGTCTGCTGATAGAACGGATCGATATAGGCCGTCTTCAGGTCCGGGCGCAGCTTCATGTCGGATTCGTTGATGGCCTTCCAGCCGGCGATCGACGAGCCGTCGAACATGGTGCCGTCATTGAGGAAGTCGTCATCGACGAGATCGATGTCGAAGGTCACATGCTGCATCTTGCCGCGAACGTCGGTGAAGCGAACGTCAACGTACTTGACGTCCTTTTCCTTGATGAGCTTGAGAATGTCTGCTGCGGTCATTTTTTGACGCCCTGGGTTTTTGGTTGGGTAGTTTGGGGAGGATCAGACCGCTTGCGGTCCGGACTCCCCGGTGCGGATGCGAACGACATCAATGACGTCGCTCACAAAAATCTTGCCGTCGCCAATCTTGCCTGTGCGTGCGGCGGTCTGGATGGCCTCAAGTGCGGCCGGTGCCAGATCGTCGGCAACCACGAGTTCAATTTTGATCTTCGGCAGAAAATCAACAACATATTCCGCACCCCTGTAGAGTTCGGAATGTCCTTTCTGGCGGCCGTAGCCCTTGGCTTCCAGAACGGTCATACCCTGCACGCCGATTTCCTGAAGGGCTTCCTTCACTTCGTCCAGCTTGAAAGGTTTGATAACAGCTTCGATCTTTTTCATGAGCAATCCTGATCACGACCGTTAACAGCGAAAATCTTTTGCATTGCGACAGAATGCAAGCCAGATTCCGGTGAAACAGCTCACTTGACTGTAAAGATTTATTACGATGCGTGAGCGCACCCGTCCTGCCTTTAGACCCAGACGGGAGGGAATTCAAAAGGAAAATACGCCTGTTAGCTGATTTCCCCTTTTGGGTGTCTGATCATAGGCGCAGTGCAACCCGATATGATTGCGCGTGAAATTAAATGCAGTCGTGGATCAGGTAAAGTTTAAAACGAAACACGCGGCAAAAAAGGCTCCGGAAGCCCTGAAAGGCCCCGCGTTTGTTTTGCGCTAAGGACGGAGCCTGACCATACGACAGATGGCGTGGCTCACCACGACTTGGTGATGCGGGTGTAGAGATAGCGCCCATTGAAGCCAAAAGGTGAGCGGGCGCTGAAGGCCGCACCGCCGTTATACTGGGTGCTGGCGGTTGGCGTCAGCGTGCCTGATAGCGTCGTCAGCGGCGTCTGATTGGGATAGACGTCGCCGATATTGTCGATGCCTACGGCCCAGGTGACGCCGTTGTCGAACTTGTAGTTGCCCGACACATTAACCACCGTCTTGTCGCCGGTTTCAAAATCAAAGGCGGCGTTCGACTGCGCGACCAGAACCGAACTGTAGGATACGGCCGACACGCCTGCCGACCACTTGCCCAGCTTCCAGTCGATAGCCGCGTTCAGCTTGTCCTCCGGCGTTGAACTGGACAACAGGTTCTGATTGACGCGCGCGAACAGGGCCGGGGGTGAGGGCAGGCTCGACAGCGTGTTGATGGCCGGGAAGCGGTCGATATCCGTCTCCCCGTGGTTATAAGCCAGACTGAAATCGTAGGTACCAAAGCCTTCGGTGGGCAGCCGATAGCGGGCGACGAGGTCGATGCCCTTGGTCGTGGTGTCCACGCCGTTCATGAAGAAGCGGGCCGCGTCCACGCCATAGGGCGACAAGAGGTTGAAGACGCCTTGGTTGGTGATGGTCGTGCCGCTCTTGCCGATCAGGTTCTCAGTGAGGACGATGCGGTCTTCGATCTCGATCTTGTAGGTGTCCAGCGTGAGTTCAAACGGCCCGCTGTGGAAGACGAAGCCCAGCGCCAGGTTTTTGGAGGTTTCGGCCTCCAGAGGCGCGGCCCCCAGCGCCTTGGCGACCGAACTGGTGGCCGGGAAGGTAGTGATCAGCAGGGGGATGCCGTTGACGAAATTGGTGGCGGTCGAAGAGAAATACTGTTGTTGCAGGGACGGGGCGCGGAAGCCGGTAGAAGCCGAACCCCGGATGGCGAAGGCGGGGGTAAAGTCGTAACGCGCCGCGATCTTGGCCGAGGTGTTATCACCAAAATCGGAATAGTCTTCGTAGCGTACCGCGATACTGCCCGACAGCTTTTCGGTCAGGCTGGTTTCAAGGTCGAGATAGGCCCCGAAATTGTGGCGATCCACGTCGGCGACGTTCTGCGGGAACAGGCCGGGGAAGCCTTGGGCACCCTGCGGCGCGCTGAGCGGTCCCTTGGCCCACGACTGCTCCTCGCCCTGCTCGATTTTGTAGGTTTCGCCGCGCGCCTCAAGACCCCAGGCTACGTTCAGCGGCTTATACAGGCCGATGTCAAAGGGTTGGACGAAGCTGGCATTGAACACAGTCTGGCTGTAGTCGAGTGAGCCCGAATAGAACCACGTCTTTGAGGCTGTGCCGTAGGAGGCGTTGACGCTATTGGCCGTTGCATAGTCCAGCTTGTTGTCGCCGAAGGTCAGGCTGAAATCGGCGTCCCAGCCGCCCAGACTGCCTTTCACCCCGCCGGTGGCGGACGTGTCCTTGGTGTGCACCTGAATAATGGGAAGGAAGCCGTCCGGATAGATGGCCACCACATTGCCGGAGTTGGTCGGGTTGCGGTAGTTGGCGGCGCTGTCGTTGCGTCGGTTCTGATAGCCGGCAAAGCCATAGGCCGATCACACGTCGTTGATCGCCTTACCCGCATTGGCAAACAGTGTCAGACCGCGCTCCTGCGGGTCGCCATAGCGCGACTTGACGGACGCCGGGGTGACGCGGGTATCGAGGCCGCCGCGTGAGGTGGGCTTGCGGTCTTTATATTCACCGGAGAGGGTCAGGAAGCCGTCGCCAAGCAGGGGCAGGCCGACCCAGCCGCTCAGCGACAGGCTTTCGCCATCGCTGCGGTTATACCAGGTGTTGGCCGTCTTGACCCGCGTGTTGTAATAGCCGCCAGACAGGGTGACAGAGCCGCCTCTGGACGCTTCGCGCAGGCGCAGGTTCATCACACCGGCAATGGCATCGGAGCCGTACTGCGCCGAAGCGCCATCGCGCAGGATTTCGACGGTGCCCAAGGCGGCTTCGGTAATGGTGTTGAGATCGACCGCTGCCGAACCGCGTCCCACCGAGCCGTTGATATTGACCAGTGCCGAGGCGTGCCGGCGCTTGCCATTGATCAGGACGAGGGTCTGATCCGGGCTCAGGCCACGCAAGGTCGCCGGGCGCACGCTGTCGGTGCCGTCGGTGACTGCCGGGCGTGGGAAGGAGATCGAGGGGGCCAGACGCGACAGACCCTCGGCCAGCTCGGTTGAGCCCATGCTCTGAAGGGTTTCGCTCTTGATGACGTCCACCGGGGCGAGGGTTTCCAGCTTTGACCGTTTGACCCGCGACCCGGTGACCACGACCTCGGTGGCTTCCTCGGCGGACTTGGCCAGCGCTGTCGAGGTCAGCAGAGGGGAGGCCGAAAGCGAGAGGGCGATAGCGCTGCTCACCATCAGCAGGCGTTGACGGAGACGGAGTTTGCGTGCGGATAAGGTCATAAGGCACCACTCTGAGCTGGAAACGGGTTTGGCGAAGACGCTTCGCCAGTCAGACAGGCATGCGTTTTCGCCCGTCGTTCAGGTGAGTGTTGACACAAGTTTGTCACATGTGAAGACGCCGGGTTGGGGCCGTCTGATCCGGTGCGGAAGACCGCAAATCGCTTAACGCCCCTTTGTGACGCGTGCGTCAAAATTCGATAACAATGATTTTTGAGCGCATTTTACCTTGGGGTTTTCCAGAATTATCTGAGGTGTCAAAAAAGAACGGTGTAGAGACACCGTTCAGAAAAGAGACGGGCACGTACGCGGGACGACAGATACCGGGGTGGCGTTGCCGAAATGTGACGTTTTTATGAGGAGGGCGTACACCGTTTTGGCGACTGGGCACAAAAAACCCCCTGAGTCCGGGACTCAGGGGGTTTCTTTTCGACCGTGTGACGGATCGATTAGTACTCGTACGACTCTTCGATGGCCTGACCGGCACCACCTTCGAGAAGGTCGGCAGCGGCGGCTTCGTCAGCCAGACGGTCTTCTTCAAACTGCGAGGCGATAACGTTTTCGCCTGCGGCCTGACGCTCGGCCTCTTCAGCCGAACGCGCGACGTTGACCGTGATCGAGATCGTGACTTCGGCGTGCAGGCGCACCTTGAGGGCGTGCAGGCCAAGGGTCTTGATCGGGGTGTCGAGAACGATCTGGTTGCGCTCAACCTTGCCGCCGGTTTCGGCGACCGCGTCAGCAACGTCACGGCCGGTGACCGAACCGTAGAGCTGACCGGTTTCACCCGCCTGACGGATGATCACGTACTGCTGACCGTCGAGTTCAGCGCCTTGCGTTTCGGCAGCCGAGCGAGCGGCGGCGTTACGGGCGACGATCTGTTCCTTCTGAGCTTCGAAGAACTTCAGATTGGCGGTCGTGGCGCGCAGGGCCTTGTGACGCGGCAGCAGGAAGTTACGGGCAAAGCCGTCCTTCACCGACACGACATCACCGATAACGCCCAGATTTTCAACGCGTTCCAGGAGAACAACTTTCATGGGTGCGTCTCCTTACTTCACAACGTAGGGCAGAAGTGCCAGGAAGCGGGCGCGCTTGATGGCCTTGGCCAGCTCACGTTGCTTCTTTTGCGACACGGCGGTGATGCGCGACGGCACGATCTTGCCGCGCTCGGAGATGTAGCGTTGCAGCAGCTTCACGTCCTTGTAGTCGATCTTCGGAGCGTTGGCGCCGGAGAACGGGCACACCTTGCGGCGGCGGAAAAACGGACGACGCGCCGGAGCGGAGCCGACGGGAGCGCCCGGAGTGGCGGCGATAGTGTCTTCAGCCATCTTCAGATCTCCTTATTGCTCAGCGAATTCAGCACGTTCGGAACGCTCAGCACGCTCCGGACGGTCACGACGCGACAGAACCGGCGACAGTTCCAGATCCAGCGCTTCGACGCGGACGGTCAGGAAGCGGATGACGTCTTCGTTGATCGACAACTGACGTTCCATTTCCTTCACGGCGGCGGCCGGCGCATCAATAGCCAGCAGCGAATAGTGCGCCTTGCGGTTCTTCTTCACGCGGTAGGTGAGGTTGCGCAGACCCCAGTATTCGATCTTGGCGACCGAGCCGCCCAGTTCTTCGATCAGCGCCTTGAGGGTATCGTTGAGACCTTCCGCCTGTTGCGGCGAAATGTCCTGCCGTGCGAGCACGACGTGTTCATAAAGTGCCATTTGGTCCTCTTCCGTTGAGCGGGGTGGCGCGCGTCCGGGCGGAAGTCCCGGACACACGATGGATCATGGCTCCTCACAATGAGGGATGACCACCACGCAAGCGAAGCGGGCGCTATAGTCTATAACGCCCGCATAATCAAGTCTTGGTAATCGCGTGAAAACGGTCTGCAACGGGCGTTTTCTGCGCTTCCGGTTCTGAAAAGCGCTTATTTAAGCCCGTTCGCTGCGGCAAGCAGGCTGGGGACGTGCGTCGCAGCGTCTTTCGAGTCATGCACGAAAGCGATCTTGCCATCCTTGCCGATCACGTAGGAGACGCGGCCGGACATGGGCACAGCCGGCAGCTTGGCGTCGTATTTTTCAGCAATCTTGGCCCCCTTGTCGGAGCCCACCGGGAATTTGCCGCCGCAGTCCGCGGTGGAGAACTTCTGAAGCGTCGGCACATCATCCGCCGAAAGGCCAACCACGCTGATCTTTTTGGCGGCAAACTTGTCCATGTTTTCAGAGAACTGACGCGCCTCCAGCGAGCAGCCACCGGTAAAGGCCTTGGGGTAGAAATACACGATCACCGGGCCCTGCTTCAGGGCCGATTTCAGCGAAAAATCATGAACCTTGCCGTTGGTGGCGGCCTTGACCATGAAGTCGGGAGCCTTGTCGCCCACCTTGAGCGCGGCGAGGGCGGGCGAGGTGGCGGTGAGGGCGAAGGCAGCTGCAATCAGAGCGGCACGGGTGATCATGGGACGTCTCCATTGGATTTGTAACGTCTTATACGACAGTTTGTCGCTCTTGGCTCAGATAATCCGAGCGGATTTGACTTGCCCATTGCAACCAAAAAGCTTGCGTTTTACAAGTTAGACTCGTCTCGGGTCGGTGGGTTATGCTTTTCAAGGAAGGCGATGGTCGCTTCAAGCATCTGAAGGCGTGTCGCTTCTGTGGTCAGCCAGTGATCCTCGCCTGCAAGTACGAGCATTTCTACCGGTTTGCCGGCTTTTTGCATAGCCCTTTGCATGCGCTGGCTTTGTTCTATCGGGACCACATCGTCGTCCTTACCGTGGATGAGTAGAACCGGGACATCGCACTTGTCCACGTGCAGATCAGGGGACGCAGCGTCCCACAGGCTCTTGTCGCCCATAAAACGGTTCCAGTACTGAAGTGTTGGGCTTAGTCGGCGACCTGTTTCCTTGAATTCCCAGTCCATCATGGCCTTCAGGTTGGATACGCCGGCTACAGCTACCGCACACCGGTAGATGCCCGGGTCGAGCGTTACCCCCGCCATGGCGGCATAGCCGCCGTAGGACGCGCCGGCGATGGCAACGCGCCTGGCGTCTATAATGCCCTCCTTTGCGAGGTGGCGCACACCATCGCTCAGGTCGGTTTGCATCTTGCGACCCCATTCACCGTAGCCCTTCTCGACAAATTCCTGACCGTAACCGTCGGAACCACGGAAGTTCGGTTGCAGGACAGCGTATCCGCGTGAGGCCAATGCCTGTGACCACCACTCGAAACCGATCTCATCAGCACTTTGCGGACCGCCGTGCGGTAAAACCACCAAGGGAAGGTTCTTTGGGTCACGGCCCTTGAGCGCCGGGGCCGGGGGCAGAGTCAGGTAGCCATGAATGCTGAGGCCGTCTGCTGCCTTGTAGGTGAGTTCGCTTTTGGGGGCGATCCACTCGGCCGGCAAATCTGCACGGGTTTGTCCTACCAGCTTGTTCTGGCCGGTCGTAAAATCGATGAAGTAATAGCTTCCGGCGTCGTCAACGGCTTCGCTGTAGGCAATCAGCTTGCGGGGATCATCTGCCCGCGACATTACGCGCGTGACGGTACCGCCTTCGAGCAGAGCATTGGTTTCCTTATGTAATTTTTCGAGCAATGGATCAAAAAATTCGTACTCATTGCCTTCGGGGTTGCGCCGTACAAAACCGACAAGCCGTTTTGTTGCCGGATGAATGAGTGGAGACACATTGTCTCCTGTAAGTGTGGTTGGTTCGCTCGGCGTGCCGTCTCGTGAAAATTCAATATATTTTCCGTCCCACTTACCCCCGTTAAACCGAACCAGGAGACTGTCTTCGGCGCGACCTCGTCCGACTAGGAACGGGCGCTCCAGTTCGGCGAACACCTCTTCGTAAATGGTGGTCCACAGGGTGTTCAGATAACGCAGGCGCCACAATTTTTCGCTCTGCTTGTACTCCGAACGCGCGATCAGAGTGCCGTCGGGTTTATAAACCCAGTTCAGGACGTGTTCCTTGCCTTCATCCAGCTTGGTATAACGGCCTGTGGTGGTGTCGAAAGCCAGCAGGCTGTAAAAAATCTCAGCGCCAAACCGCACGTTCGAGGCGGTCACATGGGGTCTACCGTTGATCGAAATGCGCCCAAGGCTGCCTATGACTATTGGGTAGTAGTCCTTCAGATTCTCGTAAAGCAGCAAAGAGGTACGCGCTTTTACATCTACGATATGAGCGCGCGAATATTCGTTCTTGTCTCCGATAAATCTGACCAGATCGGCCGTCACAGAGGATGTCACGAGTAACCGATCATTATCGGCCCAAGTCAAATCACGCACCTTCATATCGGTGATGGGCATAAAATTCAGCTTGCCGGATGTGATCTCGTAATCCATCAGGACCAACTGCCCTTTGATGTTCCGAATAAATCCCACTCGTTCGCCGTCCGGCGATATCGTGACCTCCGACATGTCGGGCAAGCGTCCATAAACTGATACAGCCGGACGAGGGGACTCAGCCGCCGTCGCCGTAGAAGCGCCTACTGCCAGCGGAACAGCAGTCAACAGACTGCTAGCGGACAAAAGCTGACCCATAGCGTGCCGACGGTTGATAAATGGCATGATTTTCCCCTTAAAAAGTCCCCTCGCGAAGAAACTATATGTCAACTCAAGCATACAAGCACCGCTTTTTTGCTAAAGTCGTGTGCTCTCGGACGTAAAGCTAATAGGCCGGGTTATACTTTTCGATAAAGGCGACGATGGCAGTCAGCATGGTGAGGCGTGTTTCGCTGCGCGACAGCCAATGATCCTCACCGCTGAGGGTTACAAGTTCGACCGGCTTGCCGGCTTTTTGTAAAGCTTCCGCCATCAGTTTGGACTGCATGTAATCGACGACCGTATCGTCCTTACCATGTATCAACAGTAGCGGTATGGTCACCTTGTCGGTGTTGCGTAGCGGGGAAGCAGCGTCCCATTTCGTAGGATCGCCAAGGTAACGTTTCCAATAACGGATCGCGTGGCTGTTTCTGTCACCAGATTGCTTACCTTCACTTACCATCATACTGCGCAGATCTGACACGCCCCCATAGGAGGCTGCACAGCGATAAATACCGGGATCGAAGGCTGCGCCAGCCATAGCCGCGTACCCACCATAGGAGTAACCGGCAATGCAAACGCGGGAGGGGTCGATAATGCCCTTGGCTGCCAGATGGCGGACGCCGTCGCTTAGGTCGGTCTGCATTTTCCGGCCCCATTCGCCGTAACCCTTTTCGACGAAGGCGTCCCCATAGCCGTCTGAGCCGCGGAAATTCGGTTGCAGGATGGCATATCCGCGCGAGGCATAGGCGTTGACGCCCCAGTCAAAGCCCAGTGTATCGCGCGACTGAGGGCCTCCATGGGGCAGAACAATCAAAGGCAGTTTTTCCGGTGAGCGCCCCGGCGGGAGCGTCAGATAAGCCTCAATTTCCAGACCATCCGAGGCCTTATAGGTAAACGGTACTTTTTCAGTGATCCATGCGGCCGGCAGATCAGGATAGGCTTGCCCAAGACGCACATTTTCGCCAGTCTCGAAATTTACAAAGAAATAGGTGCCTGCATCGTCGGGCCCTTCGGAATAAATGATGGCCTTTTGGCAGTCATCGGCCAGTGACACGATCGAAGTCCGATAGCCGGTAAAAATGCTGCCGACTTGTTCGGTGAGTTTAGCCAATTGCGGGTCAGTGTAGGAGTAGCTGATCCAGTGCCCGTGCGTAGCATACCCAACCACAGTATGTGTTTTGGGGTGCCTCAGAAGGCTGATGCTGCCTTTGGCGTCCTCGAACATAGGGGTCAGGGTGCCATCCTGAGTCACTTCGTAATAGCGGTTGGCACGGTCTCCCTGATTGAAATAAATAGCCGCCGTTTGAGGGCTCCGCCCCAGTCCGACGAGGCTGGGGTAATCGAGTTCAGCCTTTTCTGTCATAACGGTCTTCCAACCGCCCCGGTTCATCTCAAGGCTCCAGGTATAGGTTTCGCGGCGGTAGTTTTCCCGCGCCACCAACCCGCCTTCCGCATTGATCACCCAGTCCGTGGTGTCGGGGCCCCCTTCGTCCACTTGAGAGGCATTGCCGGTTTCGGGATCAAAGCGGTTGAGAATGCGTAGATATTTTACGCGGGTTATGCCGCCCGCCAGCACGTAAGCTTTTTTATCCGTTCGGATAACCGACGCGTCGGAGCCCAGAACGGGGAAATAGTCTGCCATATTTCCGTATATGGACCGCGCTTTGCCGGTTTCGTAGTTCAGCGCAATGGCTGTGAAAAGCTCCTGCTGTACGTCACTGAACATGGCGAGCGTTGAGGTCAGGGAACTTTCGATCAAAAGATGAGATTTATCTATCCATGAGACGGATCTGAGTTTTATGTCACCGATCGGCTGCTTTGCAGCCTTCTGGCTTTGCAGATCATATACGATCAGGCTGCGTGCCGTTCCGCGGCCCGAAGCCATGACGATTTTTCCACCATCGGCCGACAGATCCAGATGATCAATGGCAGGCAGGTCACCATAAAGCGTTAGGGGTGGCGGAGGTCCCAGCGGATTCGTTTCCGCCCGCGCGCCTGTTGCCAATAGGGCTGTTATCGACGCAGCTGTCCCCATAAAATGGCGACGATTTAAAGATAAAGGCGACATACCACCCTCCAATATGCCTGCTTAAAACGTCAATTCTGGAAACACCGTTGTCAATAGGCCGGATTGTGCTTTTCGATAAAGCTGACTACGGCGTCCATGGTCTGCACGCGGGTCGCTTCACGCGACAGGTGGTGATCCTCGTCTTTCAATAAAATCAGATCAACGTCCTTACCGGCTTTTTTGAGGGCGTCGCGCATCCGGTAGCTCTGGTCAATCGGCACCACCGTGTCGTCCTTGCCGTGGATCAGTTGGATGGGGATGGTGACATTGGCCGCTTTCAGGTCCGGAGACACCTCCGCCCAGCGGCTTTCATCACCCAGAAAACGCTTCCAGTAGAGCACCTTCCGGGCTTGTTTATCATAGCCGACGGACTCTTCTTCGTAGGCGATCATCTTCTTGAGATTGGTGACGGGCGCAATGCCACTGGCGCAGCGATAGACGCCGGGATCAAGCGTCGCGCCCGCCATGGCCGCATACCCACCGTAGGACGCGCCGACAATGCACACGCGCTTTGCGTCGATCGTGCCTTCCTTGGCCAGATAGCGCACGCCGTCCGACAGGTCAGTCTGCATTTTGCGGCCCCATTCGCCATAGCCTTTTTCGGTGAAGGCCTCGCCGTAGCCGCTGGAACCGCGGAAATTGGGTTGCAGGACGGCATAGCCGCGCGAGGCGATGGCCTGAGACATCCAGTCATAGCCGATGTCATCATAGAACTCTGGTCCGCCGTGCGGCAGGACGATAAGCGGCAGGTTTTTCGCTTCCCGGCCAGGCGGCAGCGTCAGATAACCATTAATCTCAAGCCCGTCCGCCGCCTTATAGGTGACCTTGCGCTTTTCGGCGACCCATTCTGCCGGCACTTCGGGGCGTGTCTGCCCTACGATCTTGAAGCTTTTAGTTGTATAGTCGATATAGTAATAAGAGCCCGGATCGCCGGGGCCTTCGCCATATACGACAATCTTTTTGCCATCATCCGAAACGTCCACAAGGCGGCGGTAGCTATAGTCCGGCATCCCTTTTTCGATCAGACGCGGCAGGCTGGCCAGATCGGCGGTAAAGAAGCTGTAGGCGGGGCCATCGGGATTGTAATTGATAAAGCCCGCCAGCTTTTTCGTTGCCGGATGATAGAAGGTCCCGACATTGCTGCCCTTGGTATCCAGAGGCTCGCTGAAGCGGCCATCCGGGAAGACCTCGTAATAGTTGCCGGCCTTTTCGCCAGCATTGATATAGACCAGCACCGATTCGTCATCGCGGCCGCGTCCCACAAGAGACGGCGCATCCAGCAACTGCTTTTCCGAGTAGATGGCGCGCCATTTGCCATTCTGCCGGTAACGCAGCGTCCATACCTTGGTATCACGATCATATTCGGCCCGCGCCAGGATTTCGCCATCCGGGCGCACGACCCAGTTCTGGACGTGATGGGGTACCTCGTCCATCTGATGCCCGCGTCCGGTATTCAGGTCAAAACTATACAGACTGCGCAGGCCTTCGCCCTCAATTTTGACATTGGAGGCGGTAACCCGGTAAGCATTCTTGACCTTGATGCGGTTATAATCGCCCATAACAATGCGGTAAAAACCGTCTGTCTTACCGAACAGTGTCAAGGTTTTGTTGCGCGGCAAATCGAGTATCTGACCCGAATAATATTCATCCTTACCGCCGACAAAGTCGCGCAGATCCACTGATTGCGACGATATCAGGATGATACGTGTCTCGTCACCCCAGAACAGGTCGCGGACCTTCACATCCCCCACCCGCAAGGCTGTGAAGTCGTCTTTTTCGATATCAATATCCAGTAGAAGTCTTTGCGTCCCAAACCCTTTAATGAGGGCTATGCGTTTCCCGTCGGGCGACAGGGCCACCTTATCAATATCAGGAAGTTTACTGAACGCGGTAAGCGGCGGCGGCGCGCCTAGGGTGTTTGCCTGATCGGCTTTGGCCACCGCCGAAAAGGCACAGGCCGCCAGAACGCCCGCGAAGACGCTGCTTTTCAATAAACGCATGAAATCCCCCTTGTATTCCCCTATGTGGACAGCCCCAACCGTCCTCAATCGCTTCTATCTTTACGGATATTTGCGGTCACCTACAACCGTTTTTCGTGTCGATCAGACCAGCGGCGTGCGCCGGGCCGGGGCGCAAGCCTCTTGCCCTTGGGGGCGGATTGCCCTAACCCATGCCGCTCAAATCAACTGGTCGGGACAAGGCATTACATGACTCTGGCATTCGTTTTTCCGGGACAGGGCTCTCAGAGCGTCGGCATGGGGAGCGAGCTGTTCGATAATTTCGCGGTGGCCCGTGAGGTCTTCGGCGAAGTCAACGAAGTGTTGGGGCAGGACCTGCTCAGGCTGATGCGCGAAGGCCCGGAAGCCGACCTGACCCTGACCGAAAACGCTCAGCCCGCCCTGATGGCAGTTTCGCTCGCCGTTGTGCGCGTGCTGAAGGCCGATTTCGGCGTCGATGTGTCGAAGGCCGCCTTCTGCGCCGGACACTCGCTCGGTGAATATTCGGCGCTGGCGGCGATGGAGGTGCTGACGCTTGCGGACGCCGCCAGGCTCCTGAAGTTGCGCGGTCAGGCCATGCAGCGCGCCGTGCCGGTGGGGCAGGGGGCTATGGCGGCCCTGATCGGGGCCAAGGCCGATCTGGCCCTGGCCGAAGCCGCCTGCGAAGCCGGACGTGCCGCCGGCGTGGTCGTCGTGGCCAACGACAACAATGCCGGTCAGGTGGTCATCTCCGGCGAAAAAGCAGCCGTCGATCTGGCCGTCGAAAAGGCCAAGGAACTCGGCGCCAAGGCCATGCTGCTCAATGTGTCTGCCCCCTTCCACAGCCCGCTGATGCAGTCGGCGGCCGAAGAAATGGCTGAGGCCCTGTCCAAAACCACCTTCCATGACCCGAAGTCCGTGCTGGTGGCCAATGTCACAGCCCAGCCCGTCGGCGATAAGGCGCAGTTCGCGCCGCTGCTGATTGAGCAGGTGACGGGGCGCGTGCGCTGGCGCGAGTCGGTGCAATGGCTGGCGCAGGACGGCGGCGTGACGCAGTTTGCCGAGCTGGGTGCGGGCAAGGTGTTGACCGGCATGATCAAGCGTCGGGCCCCCGAATCCGAGGCCGTGGCGCTGAACAGCGCGGCGGAGTTTGAGGCGTTTGCCAAAAGTCTTTAAGTTTTTAGCCACGAAAAGCACGAAAAAAACTAAAAGGCGGGTTGAATTCAGGCGTGCAGCGCTCTCACACCTTCGCGCCACCTGTTGTTTTATGGCCCTTCGGGCGCGATAGATGACGCAGACCTTTCTTGCTTTTCGTGTTTTTCGTGGCCAATCCCATCCTTCTCACAGGAGACACCTATGTTTGAATTGACCGGCAAGACGGCGCTTGTGACCGGAGCCACTGGTGGGCTGGGGGCGCAGATTGCCCGCGCCCTGCATAAACAAGGCGCCAGGGTCGTGCTGTCTGGCACGCGCGAGGCCGTGCTTCAGGAACTGGCCGCCGAACTGGGCGAAGGGGCCTCCGTCGCGACCTGCAACCTGTCGGACCCGGCACAGGTCGATGGTCTGATCGCCAAAGCCGAGGCAGCGGCTGGCTCACCGCTCGACATCCTTGTGGCTAATGCTGGTATCACCAAGGACGGCCTGATCCTGCGTATGAAGGATGAGGACTGGGAAGCGGTGATCAAGGTCAACCTCGAATCCTACTTCCGCCTGTCACGCGCCGCCGTGAAGGGCATGATGAAGCGCCGCCATGGACGCATCATCGGCATCACCTCGGTGGTGGGCGTCATGGGCAATGCGGGCCAGACCAACTACGCGGCCTCAAAGGCGGGTATGATCGGCTTCTCCAAGGCGCTGGCGCAGGAAGTCGCGTCTCGCAACATCACCGTCAACTGCATCGCGCCGGGCTTCATCGCTTCACCGATGACCGATGTGCTCAATGAGCAGCAACGCGAAGGCATCCTGTCGAAAATCCCGGCCGGTGCCCTTGGTGAAGGGGCTGATATTGCCGCCGCCGCCGTCTATCTCGCCAGCAATGAAGCCGGTTACGTGACGGGTCAAACCCTGCATGTGAACGGCGGCATGGTGATGATTTAACCCCGCCATCACGTCTTTGTTGTGAAAGACTGCCTTTCGGGCCGCTGAAAATGGCTTGAAACCTGCACAGTGTGTGCATAAAAGGCAGTTGGCTTAGATTCCGATACCCGGCCCCTGCAAAGCCATAAGCCGCTTTGGGTCGTGTTTATATAACCTGTTAGAGGGCCTGATATGTCTGAAGTTCTTGAACGTGTTCGCAAGATTGTGATTGATCATCTGGATGCTGATCCGGATAAGGTCACGGAGAAGGCGAGCTTCATCGACGATCTGGAAGCCGACAGCCTCGACATCGTTGAGCTGGTCATGGCTTTCGAAGAAGAATTCGACATCGAAATTCCTGATGACTCGGCTGAGCACATCCTGACCGTTGGCGACGCCGTCAACTACATTCAGGAAAAGCTCTCCGCTTAATCTGAATTACCGGATTGAGGGCGTGGTTTCGACGGTCTGTGCCGCATCGAAGCCGCGCCCTTCTGCTATTTGCATAACAGGGCTGATTTTACATGGTTCGTCGCGTCGTCATCACCGGTTTGGGTCTATTGTCGCCTTTGGGCGCGGGTGTGGATATTTCGTGGAAGCGTCTGCTCGACGGGCAGTCGGGGGCCGGAAACATCACCGCCTTTGATACCACAGACTACGCCTGCACGGTGGCCTGCGAAGTCCCGACGGTCGATGGCCGCGGCGGTGGCGGCCCTGACGTCGAAGGCTCGTTTGATCCGTCCACGGTCCTGTCGCCCAAGGAACGGCGCAAGGTCGATGACTTCATCCTGTACGCTATCGCGGCGGCCGATGAAGCGCTGAACGACGCCAACTGGCACCCCGAAAGCACCGAAGATCAGGAACGCACCGGCGTCATGATCGGGTCGGGCATCGGTGGTCTTGGCATTATCGCCGATACGGCGCTGGAACTTCAGGCCAAAGGTCCGAAGCGCATTTCGCCCTTCTTCATCCCGTCCTCACTGATCAATCTGGCTTCCGGTCAGGTGTCGATCCGTCATCACCTGAAGGGACCGAACCATTCGGTCGTCACCGCCTGCGCCACCGGCGCGCACGCCATCGGTGATGCGGCCCGCCTGATCAAGTGCGGCGATGCCGATGTGATGGTCGCGGGCGGTGCCGAATCGGCCATCGTTCCCATCGGTATTGCGGGCTTTATCGCCTGCCGCGCCCTTTGCACCGCCTTCAACGATCAGCCGACCAAGGCCTCGCGCCCCTACGACAAGGACCGTGATGGCTTCGTCATGGGCGAAGGCGCGGGCATTGTGGTGCTCGAAGAATACGAACACGCCAAGGCGCGCGGTGCCAAGATCTACGCCGAAGTGCTGGGTTACGGCCTGTCGGGTGACGCCTATCACATCACCGCGCCTTCCGAAGACGGCGAAGGCGGCTACCGCGCCATGGTCGCCGCGGCCAAGAATGCCGGTATCGACCCTAAGGAAATCGACTACGTCAATTCGCACGGCACCTCGACCATGGCCGACGGCATTGAACTGAAAGCCATCGAGAAGTTTCTGGGCGAGCGCGCGGCCACCGGCACGGTGTCTTCAACCAAATCGGCCATCGGCCACCTGCTGGGTGGGGCTGGCGCGGTCGAAGCTATCTTCTGCGCCCTGGCCATCCGTGATCAGATCGCGCCGCCGACCATCAATCTCGACAATCCGGCCTATGAAACCCCCATCGACCTTGTGCCGCATAAGGCCAAGCCGATGACGATCAACAAGGTCCTGTCGAACTCGTTCGGCTTTGGCGGCACCAATGCGGCCCTGATCCTCGGCAAAGTGGACTAAGATGGCGAAGCAGAAGGCCCGCCCAGCCCCGCGGCGCAAGGACCGGCGTCTGATGGCGCCGGTGGCGGGCCTGTTGTCCGGTATCGTCCTGCTGCTTCTGGCGGCAGGACTGTTCGTTTTTGCCAATACCTACGGCCCCGGACCCTCGGCGAAATCCGGAAATGTCACCGCTGTGACGGTCGAACGCGGGCAGGGGCTCAATGCCATAGCGCGCAAGCTGAAACAGCAGGGCGTTATCCGCTCGGTGACCTTCTTCCGTATCGCTGCCAAGCTGGATGGGCGTGATAACGCTTTGCGCGCCGGCACCTATGAGTTTCCGTCGCGCCTGTCGATGATCGGCGTCCTCAATCAGATCCTTGAGGGCCGTGTCGTACAGCACTTTATCACCATTCCCGAAGGGCGCACCTCGGCTCAGGCAGTGCGGATACTGATGGCGACCAAGGGCCTGACCGGTGATGTCGAGGTGCCGCCGGAAGGTTCCATTCTGCCCGAAACCTATCAGTACGAGATTGGTGAAACGCGTCAGTCGGTGCTGGACCGCATGCTGGCTGCCGGGCGTGAGACGCTCGATGAGCTGTGGGCCACACGTGCACAGGACCTGCCTCTGAAGACCAAGGAAGAGGCCCTGATCCTCGCTTCGGTGGTTGAGAAGGAAACGGGTCTGGCCAATGAGCGCCCAAAGGTCGCGGCCGTCTTCGTCAACCGTCTGCGTCAGGGGATGCGCCTGCAATCGGACCCGACCGTGGTCTATGCGGTGTCCAAGGGTGAGCCTTTGGGGCGCGGTTTGAAACGCTCCGAACTGGATACGCCCAGCCCGTGGAACACCTATCTGATCGACGGTTTGCCCGTCACGCCGATCGCCAATCCGGGCAAGGAATCCTTAAAGGCCGTGCTCAACCCGCCGCCGAGCAAGGACGTCTATTTCGTCGCTGATGGCACGGGCGGGCATGTTTTCGCCGAAACCTACGAGCAGCACCTGATCAACGTCGCCAAATGGCGTCAGATTGAGGCGCAAACCACCCCCTCTTCGGCCCAACCCGTTAAGGACACCGGTAAATGACCCTGTCGAGCATGACCGGCTTCGGCCGGGTGGAAGGCCATCATGGGACGGTCGCCTGGGTCTATGAGGTGCGTTCGGTCAACGGGCGGTCTCTGGACCTCAAAACGCGCGTGCCCTCAGGCTATGACTATGTGGAGCGGGCGGCGCGCGATCTGGTCAAGCAGCGTTTTCAGCGCGGTCAGGTGTCGCTGAACCTCAGCATCCAGACGACCGAGGTCCAGACGGGCTATAGTGTCAATCACGCTGTCCTCAACCAGTATCTCGAAGTGGGGCAGGGCCTTATGCAGGCCGGTCAGGCGACCATGCCGTCGCTGGATGGGCTCCTGTCCCTGCGCGGGGTCATCGAGGCGGCCAGTGCGGAAACCGATACCGACGTGGCGGTGCTGGAAGCGCCCCTGTTGGCCGATCTGGGGGCGGTGCTGGAACATCTGAAGACTGCGCGTCAGGACGAGGGGCGGGCGCTGTTTGAGGTGCTGACCCAGCACCTGAGCGCCATGACCGATGCCGTGGATCGGGCCGAGGCGCTGGCGGCGCAGCAGACCGAAGTGATCCGCGAACGCTTCACCCGGCGTCTGAATGAGCTTCTGGCCAATGGTGAAACTGGGGCCGACCTTCAGGAGCGCATCCTTCAGGAAGCCGCCGTCATGGCCGTCAAGGCCGATGTGCGTGAGGAGCTGGATCGTTTGCGCACCCATATCGCCTCCGCGCACACGCTCCTCAGCGACAGCCAGTCGCAAGGGCGCAAGCTCGACTTCCTGTCGCAGGAATTCATGCGCGAAGCCAATACCCTCTGTTCGAAAGCCGCCTTCAGCGACCTGACCAAGGTCGGTCTGGAGTTAAAGTCGGTTATCGACCAGTTCCGAGAACAGGTTCAAAACGTAGAGTAATATGCCTAATTCCCAACGTCTTCGCCGCGGCCTTATGCTGATCGTTTCCTCGCCTTCGGGCGCGGGCAAGACCTCGCTGTGCCGCCGCCTGATGGCCGATCACGCCGATCTCGATCTGTCGATTTCGGTTACCACCCGCTCACCGCGTCCCGGTGAAAAGGATGGCCGCGAATATCACTTCATCAGCGACGCGGCGATGGATGATCTGGTTAAAAACGACGCCCTGCTGGAATGGGCGGCCGTGCACGACCACCGTTATGGCTCGCCGCGCGAACCGGTGGAAAAAGCCTTGTCTCAGGGACAGAACGTGCTGTTCGACATCGACTGGCAGGGGGCGCAGCGTATCTCGGCCAAGGCGCCGTCGGACGTGGTGCGTGTCTTCATCCTGCCGCCGTCGATGGAAGAACTGAAGCGCCGCCTCTATGCCCGCGCGCAGGACGCCGACGACGTAATCCAGCGCCGTCTCAGCCGCGCCAAGGGCGAGATCGCGCACTGGGCGGAATACGACTACGTTATTCTGAATGACGATTTCGACCGATCCTATGCCGAACTGGTGCATATCTATCATTCAGAAACGGCGCGCCGTTCACGCGGTCTGTGGATCGCCCCGTTCGTCGATGAATTGATGAGTGAGCCACTTTAAGTTCAAAAAAGGAAGGGGGCACGGCCCCCTTCACCCCGGAACTATAAAGCCCTCCGAACGGTTCGGAGGGCTTTTTGCTTACTTCTGGGCCGGGCTGGTTTCGACCTTGAGATAGGCGATCAGATTGTGGCGCTCCGCCTCGTCCTTAATCCCCATAAAGCCCATCTTGGTGCCGGGTACGGTTGTCTGCGGGTGGGTGATATAGTCGTCGAGCGTGGCAAAGTCCCACACGGCGTTGCGGCCCTTCATCGCGTCGCTATACTGATAATCGGCCTTGCTGCCTGATTTGCGGCCGAAGATGCCATAGAGGTTGGGGCCGACCATATTGGCCCCGCCTTCGACCAGCGTATGGCACGAGCGGCACTTGGTCCACGCCTTCTCACCCGCCTTGAGATCAGCCGTATTGTAGGGGGCGGGCAGGGCGGCGAGTTTGGCCGCTTTTTCCGCTTCGGACGGTCCCTGAACCGCAGGCACACTGGTTTGCGGTGCAGCGGTTTCGCTTGCCGTCTCTGCGGGTTTGTCGCCGCAGCCTGACAGACACAGGGCAAGGGTCAGGGGGGCAAAAAACAGGGCTGCGCGCATCAAAGTCTCCATGGCTTCACGTCAAGCGTTTAGCCGACGGTGGGCCCTTTGGCGAGAGGTGACGCTGTGGATAGATGTGACGCCTTGCCGCAGCAGGAGGCGTCCCGACAGAACAAAGCCGCGCCCTCCATTGGGCACGGCTTTTTAAAATCAGTGTCTTACAAAGAAAAGCTCAGGAGCGTCGGTAATTCTCGTCGATGTCCTGCGAATTCAGGCGCTCCTCAGAGCCGTCGATAAAGATGCGGTATTCGACGGCACCCGCCTTGTTCACCTCTCCTTGTTCGATGCGATTGATGACCGCCGGGCCGCCGTAGCGCGCCACCAGTTCCGGATCGCGGATCAGGTGATTGACCGTCGGCATGGCGGCAAAGTCGAAATCGTCCGAGGCGAACACCTCTTCACCAGTATTATTGTCGAAAAAGCGGTAGGCCAGTCCGGGCATGATCCATCTCCCATCTTGTGGTTGAGCGATCAGGATGCGCCCGGCCCGGTAAATAATCAATGCGCGCAATGCCGCAGGTGGTTCGCCGAGACCGCAAGTGAAATCTCAGAAAATGCGCCGGGTTATTTGTTTTCAGACGCTTTTTTAATATCGGCGGCCAGTTGATCCACTCGCGCCGGGTCAGCGTCCCAGGCGAACATAAAGCGCGCTCCGCCGCCGATGAAGGTGTAGAAGCGCCAGCCTTTGGCGCGCAGAGCGTCCAGCACGTTCTCCGGCGCCTTGAGGAAGACCGCATTGGCCTGCACGGCAAACATGGGCTCTATTTCCGGCAAACCAGAAATTTTGTCGGCCAGACGACGGGCGCAGGCATTGGCGTGCTGACCGTTCCTCAGCCACGCGCCGTCCTTGATCATGCCCAGCCACGGCGCGGCCAGAAAGCGCATTTTGGACGCCAGTTGCCCGGCCTGTTTGCAGCGATAGTCGAAATCCTGCGCCAGACCGCGATCAAAAAACAGAATGGCCTCGCCCACGCCCATGCCGTTCTTGGTGCCGCCGAAGCACAGAACATCGACCCCTGCCTTCCACGTGATGTCCGCCGGGTTACAGTTGAGCGCGGCGCAGGCATTGGCAAAACGCGCCCCGTCCATGTGCAGACGCAGACCCAGTTCCCGGCACACGGCAGAAATGGCCTTCACTTCGTCGATAGAATAGACGAGGCCGGTTTCGGTCGGCTGGGTGATGGTGACGGCGCGCGGCTTGGGGAAGTGGATGTCAGAGCGGCTGGTGGCCAGCGCGCGGATGGCGTCCGGGGTTAGCTTACCGTCCGTCGATGCCGCCACCAGCAGCTTGGAACCGTTGGAGAAGAATTCCGGCGCGCCGCACTCGTCAGTCTCGACGTGGGCCGAGGCCGAGCAGATGACGCTGTGATAGGACTGACATAGGGACGCCAGGGCCAGCGAATTGGCCGCCGTGCCGTTGAAGGCGAAGAAGACCTCGGCCTCATGCTCAAACAGGTCGCGCAGGGCGTCGGCAGCGCGCTGCGTCCAGGGGTCGTCGCCATAGGCGGGGACCGAGCCGGCATTGGCCTCGTGCATGGCGTTCCACGCTTCGGGGCAGATGCCGGCATAGTTGTCACTGGCGAATTGCTGCGGCGCTAAGGTCGTTAGGGGCAGGGCGGTGTCCGGCATGGGGCGTCTCTCAGATGGAATGAGTTTTGCGACGCATGAGCCTTGGTCCCGTTAATTGCCGGTTTGGCCGCATCTCCGTTTCCGGACGCCACCTTGCCGGGAAGGGCAGGTTGGCGTTAAGCGCGTCGCTTAACTCTGGATGCCGTTTCGCCATAGCCGTTCATAACCGCTTGCGCAAGCGAAAGTTTCTGCGGAAACCGGTGGCGCGGCCTGATCCGACCTCCCTTGAATATGGGTGGGAAAGTCCCACATTCAGCCTAGGTTCAGCCGAGGAATCGTCTAAGGTGAATGGTGAACCCCTGCGCAGACATTGCGCGTATATATCCGGAGAACGCGCCCTTTTTCTTTACGCAGGGTGGTCGTTGGACGCCCTTGGCGAGGCGCGCTGTCCGGCTCAGGAGTAAGTAATGTTTGATGTTCTGACCATACCCGTATTGCCTTTGAGGGATATTGTGGTGTTCCCGCACATGGTCGTGCCGCTGTTTGTCGGACGCGAGAAGTCCGTGCAGGCGCTCGATGAGGTGATGAAGGGCGACAAGCAGATCCTGCTGGCTACCCAGAAAAATTCTGGTGACGATGATCCCGAAGCCGACGCCATCTACGATATCGGCGTGCTGGCCAATGTGCTGCAATTGCTGAAACTGCCCGACGGCACGGTCAAGGTACTGGTCGAAGGCAAGTCGCGCGCAAAGATCAAACGCTTTACCGGCCGCAGCGAGTTCTATGAGGCCGAAGCCTATGCGCTGGAACCCGCTGTAACGCAGGGCCCGGACCTCGAAGCGCTGGTGCGCGCCGTCACCGACCAGTTCGAAAACTATATCAAGCTCAACAAGAAAATTCCGCCGGAAGCGCTTCAGGCTCTGGCCGAAGTGTCGGAAGCCGACGTGCTGGCCGACTCGATTGCCGCGCATCTGGTCATCAAGATCGGCGAGAAGCAACAGCTTCTGGAGCAACTGGCGGTCGCCAAGCGTCTGGAGCAGATCTATGCCCTGATGGAAGGTGAGATCAGCGTCCTTCAGGTCGAAAAGAAGATCCGTTCGCGCGTCAAGCGCCAGATGGAAAAGACCCAGCGCGAATATTACCTCAATGAGCAGATGAAGGCCATTCAGCGCGAGCTGGGTGAGCAGGACGACGCCAAGGACGAGATTCTCGAACTCGAAAAGAAGATCAAGGCGACCAAGCTGAGCAAGGAAGCACGCGCCAAGGCCATGTCGGAGCTGAACAAGCTGCGTCACATGTCGCCCATGTCGGCCGAATCGACCGTCGTGCGCAACTATCTCGACTGGCTGCTGGCCATCCCCTGGGGTGCATCCAAACCCAAGCCGATCGACCTCAGCAAGGCCGAAGACACGCTGGATGCCGACCATTACGGACTTGAGAAGGTCAAGGAGCGCATCCTGGAGCATCTGGCCGTGCAGGCGCGCATGGGGACGCTGAAAGGCCCGATCCTGTGCCTTGTGGGGCCTCCGGGCGTCGGTAAGACGAGCCTGGGCAAGTCCATCGCCAAGGCAACGGGCCGCGAATTCGTGCGCATCAGCCTCGGCGGCGTGCGCGACGAATCGGAAATCCGTGGCCACCGCCGCACCTATATCGGCTCCATGCCGGGTAAGATCATCCAGTCGATGAAGAAGGCCAAGACCACCAATGCCTTCTTCCTGCTCGATGAAATCGACAAGATGGGGGCCGACTGGCGCGGTGACCCGGCTTCGGCCCTGCTCGAAGTGCTGGACCCGGCGCAGAATTCGACCTTCAACGACCATTATCTGGAGGTCGATTACGACCTGTCCAAGATCATGTTCGTGACGACGGCCAATTCGCTCAACATGCCGCAGCCTTTGCTGGACCGCATGGAGATCATCCGCATCCCCGGCTATACCGAGGACGAGAAGGTCGAAATCGCCAAGCGCCACATCCTGCCGTCTCTGGCCAAGGATCACGGCCTGAAAGGCGACGAATGGATCGTGCCGGAACAGGCCATCCGCGACCTGATCCGCTACTACACCCGCGAGGCGGGCGTGCGGTCGCTGGAGCGCGAACTGGGTAATCTGGCGCGTAAAACCATCCGTGACCTGGCGCGTGAAAAGGTCAGCTCGATCACGGTGGATGAGGCGCGTCTGGCCAAATATGCCGGCGTGCGCAAATTCCACTATGGCGAAACCGATGAGACCGATCAGGTTGGTATCGTCACGGGTCTGGCCTGGACTGAATTCGGCGGCGACATCCTGACCATCGAAGCCATCAAGATGCCCGGTAAGGGCAATATGAAGGTCACCGGTAACCTCAAGGACGTGATGAAGGAATCCGTTTCGGCGGCCAATTCCTACGTTAAGGCGCTGGCGCCGAAGTTCGGCATCCTTCCGCCGGTCTTTGAACGCACCGACGTCCACGTCCACGTGCCCGAAGGTGCTACGCCCAAGGATGGTCCGTCGGCCGGCGTGGCCATGGTTACGGCCATGGTTTCGGTCCTGACCGGTATTCCGGTGCGCAAGGATATCGCCATGACCGGCGAAATCACCCTGCGTGGCCGCGTACTGGCCATCGGAGGCCTCAAGGAAAAGCTGCTGGCGGCCCTGCGTTCGGGCGTTAAGACGGTGCTGATCCCCAAGGAGAACGAGAAGGACCTGACCGAACTACCTGAGAATGTGAAGGCCGGTCTGGAGATCATTCCGGTCAGCCATGTCGAGCAGGTTCTGACCCACGCCCTGACCCGGCCGCTCGAATCTATCGAGTGGGTAGAGCCGGTGATTCCGCCCCCCGCGGTGCCCGCTGCGGATGACGCAGACGGTCTTACGGCCCATTAAGCCGTATAGGGATAACGCTATTTTGGCGTGCACTCGCCAAAATGGTTGAAAATAAAGAGCGAAATTTGTTGGCTAAGCGCCTCAAATTTCGCTCTTTTTTGTGTAAGTCCTTAAAAAAACTCGGTTTGCAGTGCAAAAAATGCGATTTCGCTTTTGACGAGCGGGGGTTTTTGTAGTCTCTATCGGGTCCACCCGCCGACGACTCGCTGAGTCCGACAGGGAACGGTTCACACAAATGCCCGCCAAGGCGGGC
>NZ_JAIXSV010000082.1 GCF_027484505.1 Asticcacaulis sp. | reverse complement strand
GTGCGCCGGCGCTTCCAGATCAGCTAAAGTCCATTTGCGCCGCTCACCTTTTCGGCTATAGCGAAGCGTCAGCGCCGAGTGCGACCCTGTGCGTCGCCTCATGTGCGCTTCGTTCAGAGAGGACATTCGCAATGGCCAAAATCAAGGTGGCGAACCCGGTCGTCGATATCGACGGCGATGAAATGACCCGAATCATCTGGCAGCTTATCAAGGACAAGCTGATCCACCCCTATCTCGATATCGATCTGCAATATTTCGATCTGGGCATGGAACACCGCGATGCCACCGACGATCAGGTGACCATCGACGCCGCCAACGCCATCAAGGCCTGCGGCGTGGGCGTCAAGTGCGCCACCATCACCCCGGACGAAGCCCGCGTGAAGGAATTCGGCCTCAAGAAGATGTGGAAGTCGCCCAACGGCACCATCCGCAACATTCTGGGCGGCGTCGTGTTCCGTGAGCCGATCATCTGCAAGAACGTGCCGCGTCTCGTCCCCGGCTGGACCCAGCCGATCGTCGTCGGCCGTCACGCCTTTGGTGACCAGTACAAGGCCACCGACTTCCTCGTCCCCGGCCCCGGCAAGCTTACCATCAAGTTCCAGGGCGACGACGGTCAGGTCATCGAGCACGAAGTGTTCCAGTTCCCGTCTTCGGGCGTGGCCATGGGCATGTATAACCTCGACGACTCGATCCGTGATTTTGCCCGCGCCTCGTTCGAATACGGCATCGCGCGCAACTATCCGGTCTATCTTTCGACCAAGAACACCATCCTCAAGGCCTATGACGGCCGCTTCAAGGACATTTTCCAGGAAATCTTCGACGCCGAATACGCGGCGAAGTTCAAGGCACTGGGCCTGACCTATGAGCACCGTCTGATCGACGACATGGTCGCTTCGGCGCTGAAGTGGTCGGGCGGTTTCGTCTGGGCCTGTAAGAACTATGACGGCGATGTGCAGTCGGATACGGTCGCGCAGGGCTACGGTTCGCTGGGCCTGATGACCTCGGCTCTGGTCACGCCGGACGGCAAGATCATGGAAGCCGAAGCCGCCCACGGCACCGTCACCCGTCACTATCGTCAGCATCAGAAGGGCGAGGCCACCTCGACCAACTCGATGGCGTCGATCTTTGCCTGGACGCAGGGCCTGAAGCACCGCGCCAAGCTGGATGACAATGCCGAGCTGAAGCACTTTGCCGAGACGCTGGAAAAGGTCTGCATCGACACCGTCGAAGCGGGCTTCATGACCAAGGATCTGGCGCTACTGGTCGGCGATACGCAAGGCTGGCTGACCACCGAAGGCTTCCTCGACAAGATCTCCGAGAACCTGTCGAAGGCTTTGGCGGCCTAATCCACATGAGGGGAACGCCGTTCCCCTCATGTGTCCTATTCAAGTCGTTAGGCCGTCCGTTCGCGGGCGGCCTTTCTTTTTGCGCTCACTTGACAGTGACAGCGCTATCATCCTTCATGCCGAAAAACAGGGAGACTCAAGATGACAAAGGCGCTTTGGCTGGCCGGATGGCTTTTGGCGGGAACGAGCTTTGCGGCCATCGCCTCTGCCGACACCCTGCCCCTGCACAGCGGCGGGCGCTCGGCGGCCCCGGCCCATACGCATCAATGGCCGGGTGTCTATTTTGAGACCGCGACGGCCTCAAAGGCGGTCACCCTCAGCTTCGATGACAGCATCAATATCTATAAGCTGTACCTCAACGGTGAGGTGGTGAAGGTCATCGAAAAACCCGGCCAGACGACGGTGCGCTTCGATAGCAAAAGCACAAAGGCCGTGGACGTCTATCGCCTCGAAAAGATCACCGAATCGCAGGGCCAGACCGGCCGTTTCATCGGTTTCAGCGCCGACCAGCCCGCCGCCCTGACCGCCCGCGCGCGTCAGATCGAATTCATCGGCGATTCCTACACGGTCGGCTACGGCAACACCTCGCCAAAGCGCGACTGCACCAATGACGAGGTGTGGGCGACGACCGACACGTCTCAGGCCTTTGGACCGCTGACGGCCAAACATTATGAGGCCGACTATCAGATCAACGCCTTTTCCGGTCGCGGAATCGTACGTAATTACAATGGCTTTATCGGCGATCCTCTACCAAAACTTTATCCCTACAGCCTGTTCGATGGCAAGACCGCCTACGAGGCCACTGGGTGGCAGCCGCAGATCATCGTCATCGGACTGGGCACCAATGATTTTTCTACCGCGCTCAATCCGGGTGAAAAGTGGACGACGCGTGAGGCTTTACAGGCCGATTACCGCGACACCTATGTCGCCTTCGTCAAGTCATTGCGGGCGAAAAACCCGCAGGCGCACTTCCTCCTGATGGCCTCCGACGGGGCCAATGGCGAGATTCGCGCGCAGGTGACTCAGGTGGCCAGGGCGTTGAAAGACAGCGGCGAAACGCGCCTTGATACGCTGTTTTTCGATGGGCTGGACTTTGGCGGCTGCCACTATCATCCGTCGCTGGCCGATGACCGCAAGATAGCCGGCCTGATACAGGGCTGGATCGATGCTCATCCGGCGGTGTGGCAGGGGAAATAGCCTTACCGGCCCTTTGCACGGGCCCGTCCGCGCACCCTTTCACACTTACAACCGCTGCATTAGGGTCGCGGCACAGGAGCCCCACCCGAATGAAGCTGTTTACCTGCGCCCAATGCGGCAACACCCTGTTTTTCCATAACCGCGCCTGCGTCAGTTGCGGGGCGCGGCTGGGTTTTTCGCCGAACAGCCGTGATCTGCACGCCCTGATGCCCGCAGGCGACGATCGCTGGCAACCGGTCAATGGCGGGGACAGCTATCGCTTCTG
Source organism: Asticcacaulis sp. (assembly GCF_027484505.1). Taxonomy (GTDB): domain Bacteria; phylum Pseudomonadota; class Alphaproteobacteria; order Caulobacterales; family Caulobacteraceae; genus Asticcacaulis. Next base: position 6,214 of record NZ_JAIXSV010000082.1, on the reverse strand, counting down.
CGCCAATGCCGCGACGGATGTGTGCAACTGGCTGGTGCCCGAAGGCGATGGCTCAGCCTATTGCCGTGCCTGCCGCCACAACCGCCTGATCCCCAACGATCTCGATCAGTTCCGGCGTATTATCGACGCCCAACACCGTCTGTTTTACGCCTTTCTCAAATGGGACCTACCCGCCCCCGACCGCAGCGAAGACCCGGAGGGCGGGCTCGTTTTCGACTATCTGGAGGACGCACAGGCTCCGGACGGCACCTTCCACAGCGCCATGACCGGTCATGACGAAGGCGTCATCTCCATCCGCGCCGCCGAGGCCGACGACGCGGTGCGCGAAAGCGTGCGCAGTCAGATGGGTGAGCCCTATCGCACCCTGCTCGGCCATTTCCGCCACGAATGCGGACACTTTATCTGGAACCGGCTGGTGCGCGATGCCGGAAAACTTGCGGCCTGCCGCGCGGTTTTTGGTGACGATGAGGCCGATTATCAGGCTTCTATCGAGCGCCACTATGCCGAAGGACCGCCCCCCTTCTGGGCCGACAGCTATATCAGCGCCTATGCCTCCATGCACCCGTGGGAGGACTTTGCCGAAACCTTCGCCCACGTCCTGCACATTACCGATGCTCTTGAAACCGCTCACTATTATGGCATGACCATCAAGACCAAAGCCGATGAGGGCGTCGCGGCCGAGGTCGATTTCAAGCCTTATCGCGTCACGGATTTTGAACGGCTGGCCGAAGCCTGGGTGCCGCTCAGTCTGGCCATCAACTCGATCCACACTGCCATGGGCGAGCGGCCGCTCTATCCGTTTATCCTAACCCCCACCGTGCGCAATAAGCTCACCTTTGTGCACCGGCTGATCACCGGTCAGGCGGTTTAGCCACACCTGCGCAAGAATTGGAGAAGCAGACGCGACAGGGCGTTATTTTCGTGTTAACCCTGTTTTTCAGCGCCTTCAGGGGGAACTGTCCGCGTGTTCAAGACCTTATCCATCGCCATCATCGTCGCCGCTCTGGCCGCCCTGTTCGGTTTCGCCATCGGCCCGGTCTGGGCCTTTTACGACCTGCGTTCGGCGGCGGAGTCCGAGGACATCCAGAGCCTGTCGGAACTGGTCGCCTTTGACGACGTGCGCGCCAGCCTGAAGGCGCAGTTGTGGGCCGATGCCAAGGGCACAACGACCGCCGACGCCCCTGCGCCCAATGTCATCAAGGACCCACTGGGGGCCATCGGTCGCGCCATTACCGACCTGACCGCGCCCGCCCCCAAACAACCGGTGATCGACGTCAATTCGTACCTGACGGCCAAGGCTCTGTTGGCCCTCTCCTACGGGGCCGGCAAAGACGCCAATGTGGTCGAGCCGCGCGAATTTGCGCCCAAGCCGCCCCTGCCGACCGTCCTTTACTGGAGCATTGACCGCGCGCGTCTGGGGATAAAGCAGCCCGACATCGGCACGACGGTGTTCACGCTGAAACGCAAGGGCCTCTTCACCTGGCAGGTGACGCATATCGGCCTGCCCGATCCGGAAGCCGAAGCCGCCGCCTCGGGCTCAGTTTCGGGATCGGGCAGCAGCGATTTCGGTCCCGACAAATAGGGCTTTTCTTACCCTCTGGCAGGGCGTAAAGCCCTGCCATGCTGGAAACCCTGAGCCGCGTTCTGCTGTTTTTTGCCTTTGTCGGTCTGGGGGCGCTTCTGGCGCGTACCGGGCGGCTGAAATCCGAAGGGCTGGATGGCTTAAGCGCTTATTTCTATTGGCTGGGCTTTCCTGCCTATCTGGTCCACGCCTTTGCCAATCTGCCGCGACCCGACGCCCTGCATGTGGGCTGGCTGGGCGTCTATGCGCTGGCTTTCGCGGTATCGTCGGGGCTTTGCCTCCTGGCCGCCCGGCGCTTCGGTGCCACACGCGGCGAAGCCACCGGTGCCGGCATGGCGGCCTTTATTTCCAACAGTGCCTTTCTCGGTCTGCCCATACTGGCCGGTCTTCTGGGGCCGCAGGTGATGCAGGTGGCCCCCCTGCTGTTTGTCGCCGACTTTCTGATTCTGTTTTTTATCGGCTGTGCCGGCCTGTCGGTCGCGTCGGGCCACGGTGTGGGTCTGGCGCTCAAACGCACAATGCAAAACCCTACCGTGCTGGGCTCGCTGTTGGGGGTCGGGCTGATGCTGGCGGGCGTGAAGATCCCACCGATGTTCGATCAGATGCTCGATATACTGGGTCGCTCCTCCGTGCCGGTGGCGCTTGTGGCGCTAGGCGGCATGTTAGGCCTTATGCCGTTGAAAACGCTGCGCTCTGTTACGCCCGTGACCGCCATTGCCGTGGTGGGTAAGCTGCTTCTGGCCCCCGCCGTAATGGCCGTCGCCATGCACCTGTTCGGCGCGCCGCCCTTGATGTGGAAGATCGCTGTCTTCCTGTCGGCCTGCCCCACGGCGGTCAGCGTCTTCATTCAGGCGCGCATGTACGGCCTGTGGTACGAAGGCGCGGCGGTGTCCATCGCCCAATCCACCGTCCTTTCGCTGTTTACCCTGTCGGGTCTGGCGCTCCTCTTGACTCATCTCTGACCCGCGTCTATCAAGCCCGCGTTCCTTCGGGGAGTAACCGCGCCTGAGCGTTGTTTCAGGCGGATTACGTCAACACACTTGTCTGGCATGGACATGGCGTAATCGCAACAGGTGAGACCGACGACCTGCCTTGCCGCCATAAGTGACTGGCCGCGGTGAAGCACGTCGTTGTGTGTCAGAACCTGGCCGGTCACAGACAAGATTTTACCGTGGACGCCTTCCTCAATTCGACCGCCCTCGTCGCCTTTTCCGAAATCGGTGACAAGACGCAGTTGCTGGCCCTAATTCTGGCCGCGCGCTATCACAAATCCATTCCGATTATCTGGGGCATCTTCATTGCCACGGTGGCGAATCACGCGCTGGCCGCCGGGGTCGGGCATTTTGTCTCCGGACTGGCCCTGACAACCTGGATGCCGTGGATCGTGGCCATCGCCTTTATCGCGCTGGGTCTGTGGGTCCTGATTCCCGACAAGATGGACGACGATGAGGCCCCGAAAAAGGATTACGGCCCCTTCCTCACCACCCTGATCGCCTTCTTTCTGGCCGAAATGGGCGACAAGACGCAGGTAGCCACGGTGTTTCTGGGGGCCAAGTACGAAGACGCCTTTGCCTGGGTCGTGCTCGGCACCACCTTCGGCATGATGCTGGCCAATGTCCCGGCGGTGCTGTTCGGCGACAAGGTGCTGAAGATCGTGCCGATGAAGGTCGTCCGCTATGCGGCGTCTGGCCTGTTTATCGCTATCGGCCTCTATTCCTTCTGGCAAATATTCAATAGTTAAAACTACTTAGGCGAGGCCGCCGTGCCCGCCAGAACGCCGCCGTCGATGTTGAATTCCGAACCGGTGATGAAGGTCGCTTCATCCGAGGCCAGAAGCAGCACGACGGCGGCGACCTCATCGGGCCGCCCGAATCGGTGCAGCGGCGTGCCGGCGGCGACCTTTTCCTTATCGGCTTCGTCCTTCAGCATGGCCTCCCACATCGGCGTCAGAATCGCCGCCGGATGCACGGAATTACAGCGGATATTCAGCCCCTCCTCCGCACAATAGAGCGCCACCGTCTTGGTGTGGTTGCGCACGGCGGCTTTTGAGGCCGCATAGGCCGCCTGATGCGGGATGCCGACCAGCCCCGACCGCGACGACATATTGATGATCGAGCCAGTGCGATCCGGGCGCATCACGCGAATCGCGTGCTTGCAGCCCAGAAACACGCCGTCCGTATTGACCGTCATCACCCGTCGCCAGTCTGCGAGCGTGGTGTGCTCCGGATCATTTTTTGCGTCGGCGCGCCCGGTAATGCCCGCATTATTGACCAGCACGTCCAGCCGCCCGAAATCGGCCACCACCGAATCGAGGACGGCGATCCATTGCGCCTCATCGGAGACATCGAGCTGGCGAAACACCGCGCCGGTAAGCTCTGCCGCCAGCGCCTCGCCTTCGCGGGGGTCGATATCGGCGATGATGACCCGCGCCCCTTCGGCGGCAAAGCTGCGCACAATGGCCTTGCCGATGCCCTGCGCGCCACCGGTGACCAACGCCACCTTGTCCTTCAAGCGATCCATGCAGCTCTCCTTTAGAGCGCAATCCGATAAAGTGGACACCACTTTTCGGAAAAATTGCGCGACAAAACAGAAATTTAGAGCGGGATGATGCTTCTACTTAAAATCATCCCGCTCTAGATCATTATGATTTCTGGTAGAAACATAATGATCTAGATTTTTGTTTAGCCCCTCGCCGGGCGGTGGCTGCGCCACCTTGGCCGCCGCCTCAATGGCGGCTTGTGCGGAATGATTCCATTTGAAATCATTCCGCTCTAGCGGGATTGCAGCATATGCGACGCCCGCAAAGCAATCGGCAAATGTGAAAAAGGCCGCCCGCGAACGGACGGCCCTTTTCGTTTTCATGCGGAGGTGATCAGACGATGGCCGCCTTGATGGCGTCCAGTCCGGCTTCGGCCTTCGTAGCGTCCGGCGCGCCGCCTTGCGCAAAGTCCGGCTTGCCGCCCGCGCCCTGACCACCCATGGCGATCACGGCCGCCTTGGCCAGTTCGGCGGCGTTGAAACGGCCGGTCAGGTCGGGCGTCACCGCCACGGTCACCGCCGCCTTGCCGTCCAGCACGCCGACCAGCGCCACAACGCCAGAGCCAACCTGCTTTTTGAAGTCTTCGGCCAGCGGACGCAGATCCTTACCACCCACGCCATCAAGTACACGGGCGATCACCTTGACTCCATTGATCTCTTCCGGACCGGACGCCGCCCCACCGCCACCGACGGCCAGCGCGCGCTTGGCTTCGGCCAGCTCTTTTTCGAGGCGCTTGCGGTCGTTGACCAGCGCTTCGACACGGGCCGACACCTGCGCCACCGGCACCTTGAACTGATCGGCCAGCGAACGCGCCACGCCCGCCTGCTCAAGCAGATACTGACGCGCCGCTTCGCCGGTAAAGGCTTCGATACGGCGCACCCCGGCAGCGATGCCGCTTTCGGAAATGATCTTGAACAGGGCGATATCGCCCGTGCGCGACACGTGGGTGCCGCCGCACAGTTCGACCGAATAGCCCTTATCCGCGCCATCGAGCGCGTGACCGAGGCTGAGGACGCGGACCTCATCGCCGTATTTTTCACCGAACAGCGCCACGGCACCGGCTTCAATCGCCTCAGCGGGGGCCATCATCTTCGTCGTGGCCGCCTCGTTTTGCAGGATAACGGCGTTGACCTCGGCTTCGATGCGCTCGATTTCTTCGGCCGAGACGGGTGCGCCGTGGCTGAAGTCGAAGCGCATCCGCTCGGCATCGACCAGTTGCCCCTTTTGCGCCACGTGCGGCCCCAGAACGTTTTTCAGTGCCGCGTGCAACAGGTGGGCGGCGGAGTGATTGGACTTCGTCGTCTGACGCTTGGCGCCATCGACGTGCAGATGCACCATATCGCCGACCGCCAGAACGCCTTCGGTGATTTCGACATCATGCACGATCAGGTCGCCGGCCTGCTTTTGCGTATCGAGCACGCGGCCTTCGCCCCCGGCCCAATGCAGGGTGCCGGTATCGCCCGCCTGCCCGCCGCCTTCCGGATAGAAGGCCGTGCGGTCGAAAACGACCTGCAAACGCTCACCGACCAGACCTTCGCTGACCGACTCGCCGTCGCGGACAATGACGCGGGCGTGCGATTGGGTTGAAAGGTGCTCGTAGCCGACAAATTCCGACGCCCCGGCCTGATCGCGGATCGAGAACCATTCGGCCTGCACGGAGGTTTCGCCGGAACCCTTCCAGTTGGCGCGGCCGCGCTGCTTCTGTTCTTCCATCGCCGCTTCGAAACCGGCGACATTGACGCTCAGGCCCTTGGCGCGGATGGCGTCCTGCGTCAGATCGAGCGGGAAGCCGTAGGTGTCGTAGAGCTTGAAGGCCACTTCGCCTTCCAGCATGTCGCCGTCTTTCAGATTGGCGGTCGCTTCGTCCAGCAGGGTCATGCCGCGGCCCAGCGTGCGGCGGAAACGTTCTTCTTCCTGGCGCAGGGTTTCGACGATGGTCGCCTCGGCGCGTTTCAGTTCGCCGTAATGATCGCCCATTTCGCGCACCAGAACCGGCGCCAGACGCGGCATCAGCGGCTCATTGGCCCCCAGCAGATAGGCGTGGCGCATGGCGCGGCGCATGATGCGGCGCAGGACATAGCCCCGGCCTTCGT
>NZ_JAIXSV010000113.1 GCF_027484505.1 Asticcacaulis sp. | reverse complement strand
TCCTGGGTGGGAGCGATCCCGAACAGGCCATTATGCACCCCCCGCGTGATCCAGCGGGACACCACGCGGTCGCCGGCGGCGTTCGTGAAGATTTCCAGGTGCTCATTCGTCGCGTTGCCAACGAGCTTCTGCATCGAGCCGACCCAGGCCTTGAACTGCTCCCGCCCCTCGACCACGCTGCCGGCGGTCGTGATGCGGTAATCCTCCGTCATCAGGCTGTCGATGGCGTCTAAGTCATGGGGCGGTGCCCATACCCGGCGGAAAAAGTCGCGTATCAGTCGTTCGGCGTTATCCATGGTACAGCCCCCGCGCCCCGATGCCGGCCGTTATCTTTGGCCTGGACCCCAACTTGCCTGTGCGCAAGGCCGCCACGCGGCATCCCTGCTCGAGAACGAGCCGGTTCTCCCCGTCGAACCGGGGCGAACCCGACTGCCCGCTCATTCGTTCAACATATCCTTCAGCGCCTTCGCCGGCGTGAACTTCGCCTTGGTCTGCGCGGCGATTGTCGTTGGCTCGCCCGTCCTCGGGTTTCGGCCTTGGCGTTCCGGCTGCTGCTGGGCGGTGAACTTCCCGAATCCGGCCAAGCTGACTTCCTTGCCGTGCTTCAGGCCGTCGGCGATGGCGCCGAACATGCGCTCGACCGCTTCCTTGCATGCTGCCTTCGTGGCGCCCGTCACTTGGGCGACGATGGCCGCCAAGTCGTCCTTGCTGATCCTGTCCGTCATGTCCGGTCCTATTCGAAAGGTTGCCGCAGCGCAGCGTCAGCGTCAGCGTCGGCTTAACCTGAATGGGCTCGCGTTGTCACCTGTCAGGCAAGGCATTCGAATTCCGGCCAGCCGTTCGGGGAAGCAGTTTGCCGCCGCGGTTGAACTCGAGCCTCAAGGTATCCGCGGCCAGCGTCACGCTTCCTCACCGTAGTCCCTGATGTCCGCCGGGTCCCACACCGCGCCACGCTGCCGGCGCTGCCTGCCCTCCTCGGACGGCGGCTTCGGATGTTGGCCCGCTTGGACCAGTTTCGCCTTCGCCGGGCCCGGGGGCCGTCCGCGGCGGCGGGGAGCCTCCTGTACAGGCTTCGGCCGCGCTGCACGTCCTTCGGCTTCCACAGACGCGGGAAGAACCTCAGCCGTCGCCTGGACCGTCTCCGGCGACGAAGCCTCCGGACCGACAGCCAAGGCCGCCGGTTGGTGGTCGGCCGGTGCCGGGGTCTCAAGCGCCAAGTCCGGCGTGATCGAGCGCAGCAGGCCGGCGATTATGTCAGCGACCTCAGGCGGCGCCTGACGCCAGGCGCGGAGCAGGTCCAACTCGCGGCGGGACAGGATGCCCGCTGGTTCCGGCACCTCGTCCGCCGGCAGCCTGGGCATACCCGCACCCTCTAGCCCATCGAAGAAGAACACCAGCGGCACGTCCAGGATATCCGCCAGCCGATACAGCTTGCCCACCGATACTCTGTTCGACCCGCGTTCGTATTTCTGTACCTGCTGGAAGGTGATGCCCAGGGCCCTCGCCAGGTCGGACTGGCTCATGCCGCGCAGACCGCGGCGCAGGCGGATTCGCCCAGCGACGTGGCTCTCGATGGCGGTCTCCGCAGCGTTGGCGGCGTCGTTCTTCGAGCGGCGGGGCATCGGGGCTCCATGCGGCGTTGGGGTCCCCCGAACCTACATCCCTGAGCCCGGGCCGCGCCATATTCCTTTTCGACTGAAGACCTATCACCGACCCCGCCGGCTCGCCCATAGAGGGGACACACCATAGAAGGGGCGAAAAGCAACGCTAAACAGAAAATCAGGAACATTAGGTCGTGAGGCGTTCGGATCGCGCTTTCAGTATCCGACAACCACCTTTGTCAAGCTGTGTGGGTTCAATCCAGAGATAGTCGACAGTTAGGTTGATGTGCTGCCAAGTCCCCGACATCTCGATAGCGGCCAGCAGCGAGCGAAGGGTGTCGAGTTGTTCGTTGGCCAAGGCCATCGAAATGCCATCGTTTGAGATGGCCTTTCAGCGCATGCCCAACTTCTGAGCCATCCCCGGACTGGTAAACCTGACACTCGTTGGCCCAAAGTTGCTCGGATCCAGCGGCGCGTTGGAAATGGGCAGTTGTCCGCCAGCACTGCCACCGCTACGTCGCGTGGCGCGTGATGTTACGGCGAAAAAGGCGACGATGATCGCCAACAGAACGCCCAGGCCGATGATTGGTTCCCACGTGTCCATGTACCTATCTCACGCCAGCCATTTCAACAATCGCGCGGTAGCGCGAAAACAACGACAATATATCAATTAGATATCATATCATGTGACTTGCACCATGGTCAATCAGATGTCCCGCCCCGTGGCCGTACTCGTGGTCGAGGCCCCCCATCTGCGGAATCCTGCGGCGTCGTTGAAGGTGGTTGCGCAGGTTGTGCTTGGCCAGGAAGGCTGCGGGCGTTATCTGGCAGAGGCACACCACTTTGGTCGCTTGTCTGATTGACATCCAGCATCCGGACGTCCTGTCCTACACCTTGCAGACCGGTGGCGGCGTCTGGCCGGGTTGGGTGTGGGAGCGCTGAGCGCGATGCCGGCCCTGTGTCGCTGTGGGCAACGGCCGCGACGAGCTGGCCCTGAGGTGGCACGGCCGGACCGGGCGCCGGCGCTTGGCCCATTGGGTCCAGCGTAGCGGTTGCGGTGGCGACCTCCATGGTCTGGTTCTGGGTACCGCCGGCGCCATCAGGGGCAACGGTCGGGACGAGCTGGCCCTGCGGTGGCATCGGACTGGGCGCTGGCGCTTGGCCCATTGGGTCCAGCGCAGCGGATGCGGTGGCGACCCCCATGGTCTGGTTCTGGGTACCGCCGGCGCCGTCAGGGGCAACGGTCGGGACGAGCTGGCCCTGCCGTGGCATCGGACTGGGCGCAGGCGCTTGGCCCGTTGGGTCCAGCGCAGCGG
>NZ_JAIXSV010000128.1 GCF_027484505.1 Asticcacaulis sp. | reverse complement strand
TCTCGTGGACGCCCGTGCCTACAGCCAACCCTGCGCTGACAGACTATTTGGTCGAATACAAAGCCAGCGCTGGCTCCACGTGGCTCGCATTCGCAGATGGTGTTAGTACTTTCACCACCGCCACTGTCACGGGCTTGACTAATAACACGCCGTATGATTTCCGGGTGAGTGCAGTCAACAGCGTCGGAGCAGGCCTTGCGTCGGGCACAGCTTCGGCCACGCCCATAGCGCCCCCAAGCCAAGTCACAGGCTTAAGTGCCACGTCTGGCAACACTCAAGTCTTGCTCTCGTGGTCTTCCCTCTCATTCACCCCACCAGTCTCGAGCTATATTATCGAGTACAAGGCCAGTGCGAGCCCGACGTGGTTGACGTTTGGCAGCACGACACAGACATCCAGCACGGTCACAAGCTTGACCAATAACACGTCGTATGATTTCCGAGTGAGTGCAGTAAATAGTGCTGGAACAGGCACACCTTCGGCCACAGCGTCGGCCACGCCAGCCGCGCCGCCTGGCCAAGTGACAAACCTTACCGCCACATTCAGGAGTGGCCAAGTGACACTCTCTTGGACAGCAGTGACGGCCACGCCTTCTGTGACCGATTACTTGGTCGAGTACAAGGCCAACGCCAGCCCGACGTGGTTGACTTTTAACGATGGAGTAAGCACGACGACCACCGCCACAGTTACCGGTTTGACGGATAACACATTGTACGATTTCCGGGTAAGCGCCATAAATAGTGCTGGAACAGGCCCGGCTTCCTCCACCCTTTCCGTCACACCTTTTCCACCACCAGCACAAGTCACTGGCTTGTCGGGCACAGCCGGGAATGGGCAAGTGTCGCTGTCGTGGACGGCAGTTGCGCCGCCCGTCACCAGTTATACAACTGAATACAAGACCAGCGCCAGCCCGACTTGGCTGACGTTCGGTAGTGGTATTTCGACAAATACAACTGTGAACGGCTTAACCAACGGCACTTCGTACGACTTTAGAGTGACTGCCAACAACAATGCTGGAAGCGGTCTGCCTTCGGCGACGGTAACCACCACACCCTTTTCACTCCCGCAGGTCACAGGCTTGACCGCCACCGCAGGAAATGCTCAAGTGGTGCTGTCTTGGACCGCAGTGTCTGCTTCGCCTGTCGTGACAGATTACAAGGTGGAATTTAAACCGTCATCAGGTTCAACATTCGCCACCTTTGCCGACGGCACCAGCACGGCCACAACCGCGACAGTGACGGGTATCACAAATACTGTGCCGTACGATTTCCGAGTCAGCGCAATCAGCAGCGCCGGAACAGGCACGCCTTCGGCCACAGCAACAGCGACACCTTTCGTGCCAATCACAACTGGTTTTACGTACCGATATTCGGCCAAAAATCCGAATGGCAACGGCATTCTTCCGTCCAACAACACTGCAATATCAACATGGGTGAATACCGGCAGTTTGGGCACGGCCAGAAACGCCACCCAGGCGACAACAAGTTTCATTCCAGTTTTCCGAACATCGGCGTTTGGCAGTAGTCCAGGAATTTATTTTGACGGCACCGACGATTCGCTTGCCATGAGCACGGACGTTACTTTGGGTACACTGACCATTGTGATGTTTTTCAAACCGGAGATATTGACTCAAGATGCTATTCTCTTGGGTTCGCGTGCAAATAACAGCGGTGTTGCTCAAGTTATGCGCTACGACGCCGTCTCGTCGCCGGCTCTTTTTAGGGCGCACAACGGCGCCACGGTCACCGCAAATACGACGGCATCCACAAATTCATTTGTGGCAATTTACCGCCGAGCCAATACATCATCTGCCTTGACCATTCGTGTAAACGGCGTCAATCTCACCACATCAGGTGCTCTGGGCGCGGGTGTGGGCTTGGTGCTCGGCCAAATTGGGGCGCTGGGTGGTTTTGGCGGCAATGGATCGAGATCGGCGACTTTCCGCGGATGGATGGGTGAGATTATTATCTACGGCTCGTTGCTTTCAGACTCGGCATGTGCTGTGATCGAAGATTATTTTGCTTCGCAATGGGTTTAAGGATGAATGCGTGTGTTGTCGGGGTGTTCCATGGCATTGCCGTTGATCGAGAGCGTAACATTTGTCTTGATCAATATTCCAGAGAGGTAAATATTCCACAATATGTTTGTTGTGGCAGTGACGGTCAAGTTGATGTCTATGCCAAGCAAAGTCAATGTATTGGCTCCACAATTTAGCGTATCAATCAGTAATGAAGTGTCACTGCTGAGCGAGCCCGTGTAACTTATGTTGGACACAAGGCCAAAGGCGTCTGAGTTGGCCAGCAAGACAGACTCTCCGCGCCACTGAACAATATTTATGTTCAAGTTACTGATCGATCCTCCATTCAACGTCATTATTCCTTGGCAAGCGTCAGGAAAATCAAACGTTATCGTTTTCGAGCCGCCGTTGAATGTCGCGCTGCCCACGGGCAAGACGGCTGGTGGAGCCGTGAAAGTAAAGTCGGCCGTGATGTTCAACACGTTCAGCACACTAAAAGGACCGGCTGCAGCAACATTGTTCCAATCACTCTCGTTAGCAATCGAATAAATAAGAGGAGGCATTTTCACCGCAGACAAAAGAAAAGGTAATATGTTTGTTTAATCATTTCTTTTTTATTAATTTTGAAAAAAAAAATTATCAAGCAGAAGACATGTTGAGGATGTGATTTGCTGGCTTGAAAAAGAGCCGCAGCAGAACACCTTTTGCCGTCAAGCCTTTGTTGCGCATGTTCAGCAGGAGACGTCTGTCTAATTTGTCCAGCGTCTTGTCCATGGCCAAGCCTCGGTCGGATTGCTGGCCTTGTGGGGAGGAAGCCAAGACTGTCAGCCGCTCAGCCGCCTTTTCAATGGCGGCATTCAGCCACGCCACTTTTTCCTTGTTTTTCGGATAGTAGTGAGCCAGTGTGTCTTGCTCCAGATTGCGGGCAGCTTCCCAGATTTTCGGCCACGAAAAGACTTTGTCGCGTTTGGCCAGCGGATATTTCTTAGCCAGATCGCTGAACTTATAATTTTTAAAGTGGACGCGATGATCTTTATTAACGACCAGCACCCATCCTCTTGTGGTCGGCAGTTCGGCCGTGTTCATGTCCATTTCGAACCACCGAAAGACGTCCTGGTCTGGTCGCCACATGCGCACAAGAGGCGGGCGAAATGCGTCGAAATTGCTGATGTGTTGCTCTTGCTCTTGTTCCTGCTGGTGCGGCAAGGCGTAACGGTCCAAGTAGTAGCAGCGAGCGTCGGCGTGTCGAATAAATTTGG
>NZ_JAIXSV010000013.1 GCF_027484505.1 Asticcacaulis sp. | reverse complement strand
GACGACAAGATGCGCGAAATCATCGCCGGTTTGGAAGACAAGGTGCGCGCCGCCATCAAAGATATCGGTTATGCGCAAAAGGGCTTCCACTGGGCCACGGCCCACTATGCTTGCCACCTGCACGCCCAGTCGGCGGACATCGCCATGGGCGTCGATTCCGGAGAGAACAAGGACGAGGGCGCCGGCGATCAGGGCATCATGTTTGGCTATGCCTCGGACGAAACCGCTGAGCTGACCTCGGCCCCGCTGCAATGGTCACATAACATCCTGCGTCGTCTGGCCGAGGCGCGTCACGGCGGCGATCATCGACTGGAACCTGATGCCAAGTCGCAGGTCACGGTGCAGTACGAAAACGGCGTGCCGTCACGCATCCTCAAGGTGCTGGTTTCGCATCAGCATAAGGAGGGCCTGACGCCCAAGGACGTCGAAGCCATCGTCAAGCCCTACGCCCTCGAAGTCCTGCCGCAGGGTATGGTGACGGCGGATACCGAATGGCTGGTCAATCCGACCGGCAACTTCGTCATTGGCGGCCCCGATGGCGACGCGGGCCTGACCGGCCGCAAGATCATCGTCGATACCTATGGCGGCGCGGCTCCGCACGGCGGCGGTGCCTTCTCCGGTAAAGACCCGACCAAGGTGGACCGCTCGGCGGCCTATGCCCTGCGCTATCTGGCCAAGAACGTGGTAGCGGCGGGCCTCGCCAAGCGCTGTACGCTTCAGGTCTCTTATGCCATTGGCGTGTCGCGCCCCCTGAGCTTCTACGTCAATACCCATGGCACGGGTCAGGTGGACGAAGCGAAGCTCGAAGCCCTGCTGCCGGAACTGATCGGCGGTCTGACGCCGCGCGGCATCCGTCTGCATCTGGGCCTCAACAAGCCGATCTATGAGCGCACGGCGGCCTATGGCCACTTCGGCCGCACGCCGGAAGCCGATGGGGGCTTCTCATGGGAGCGCACCGATCTGGTTGACGCGCTCAAGCGCGAGTTTTAAGAGAGCGGCTTTCCCGGCACCTCCTCTGACTACAGGGGAGGTGCTTTTGCAAAAGGCGCTCTATGTCAGACGAAACACCGCCCGCCATTTCGCCGTCGTGGGGCCCCATGCGCTCGTTCGGGCGCATCAAGTCGCGCACGCTCAAGCCGCGTCAGGCCGATCTGTTCGACACGCTTCTGCCGACCATCGAGGTCAATGACGCTCTGATCGCGCAACTCACTGCCGGCAACCTTGGCGGCTATAGCGAACTGTGGCTGGAGATCGGCTTCGGTGGCGGCGAGCATCTGGCGGCGCAGGCGGAACGAAACCCGCAGGCCCTGATCCTCGGTTTCGAGCCCTTTCTCAATGGTGTCGGGTCCCTGCTGCGCCATGTCGATGAGCGCGGTCTGAACAATGTGCGCCTCATGCCCGGCGATGCGCGCCCGGTGATCGACCGCCTGAACGCGGCCTCGATCGATAAGGTGTTCATCCTCTTCCCCGATCCGTGGCCCAAGGCCCGCCACCACAAGCGCCGCTTTATCCAGACTGAAACGCTGGATGCTCTGGCACGTGTGATGAAGGACGGGGCGCGTCTGCGCTTTGCTACCGACTGGGCCGACTATGCCGACTGGACGCTGGAACGCGCCACGGCGCACGCCGCCTTTGACTGGCCTGCCCAGTCGCAAACGGAATGGAACACGCCGCCCGCAGATCACATCACGACGCGTTATGAAGAGAAGAAGCTGGGCGATTGCGCGCCGGTTTTCCTCGACTTTTATCGTCACGCGCGAAATTGACGCGAAAAGACCGCATTTCACCCCGGTTCGACGCAAACCTGTAGCCATGCGTGTCGTTTTGCTCTGTATTAACTATGGTTAATATTTGGGGTAACGGGGTCGTCCATGGAAAGCCTGCATAAGGTTTCGGCGGGGTTTGTCTTCGCCTTTCTGTGCCTGCACATGGCCAACCATTTTGTCGGTTTACAGGGGCTCGATACCCACATCGCCTTTATGGCCGTGGCACGCATGGTCTATCGCCACCCGGTGGTCGAGATGGTCGTGCTGCTGGCCTTTCTGGTGCAGATACTGACCGGTTGGGCGCTGGCGCGGGAAATCTGGGCGAAGAAGAAGGATTTCGTGCATCAGCTTCAGGCGGCGTCAGGCACCTATATCGCCTTTTTCGTCCTCACCCACGTCGCCTTTATCTTCTATGTGCGTCAGTTGCTGGCCGTGGACAGTGATATCTACGTCATCGTCGCGGGCCTGATGCAAACCGGCTGGATGTACGCACTTATCCCCTATTACGGATTGGCGATCTTTGCCCTGTTTGTGCACATGGGCTGCATCCTGTTCGACATTTTCAAGAAGACACTGCGGCCGGTGTCATGGGGGCTTCTGGTCGTAACGGCCGGCATTGGCGGCTATGCCACCTGGCTGCTGATGATGTTCTATACGGGCCACACGGCGGCCCTGCATGTGCCTGCGGACTATTTTGACCTCTATCCACTGATCCATACGAAGTAGGGGTGGCGAGCGCCTGTTTATTGGGCTTGGCAAACTCACGGCGAGGGTCTATAAGCACCTCAACATCGTCCGAACGGCCTTGCGGCCCCGGCGGCGGCCCTCAAGAAGGCCAGCCGCTTTTTTGTTGCCTGAAACGTTGCGGACGAACCATCTGAGGACCTATTTTTGCGCGCCAAGACCACCGAAGACCGCAAGCTGATCGAAGCCTTTGACCCCATAGCCGAAGCGCTGGGGCTCGACATTGTGCGTGTGCGCCTGATGGGCTCCAACAAGCCGGGCGGTGCGCGCCGTTTGCAGATCATGGCTGAGCGTAAGACCGACGGCGACATCACCGTCAATCAGTGCGCCCGTCTGTCGCGCGCCCTGTCGGCCTGGCTGGAAGAGTCTGATCCGATCACCGGCGAATATATCCTCGAAGTGTCGTCGCCGGGCATTGACCGTCCGCTGACCCGCCTGAAGGATTTCGATACCTATTCGGGTCTTGAGGCGCGTCTGGAGCTGGACCGCTTGGCCGAAGGGCGCAAACGCTTCCGCGGCATCCTGAATGGCACCGAAGAGGGCGAATACGTCGCTATCGACCTCGAAGGTGAGGAAGACACAGCGATGATCCCGTTCGACTGGATCATCGACGCCAAGCTGGTGCTCAATGACGAGCTGCTCAAGATCGGGGCCGAAAAGGCCGCCCTTCGCCGCGAGCAGGGCGAGGATGATGAGGAAGAGGACGAAGACCTCGATTTCGGCGACGATGCCGACGCTGAATTTGAGGACGAAGATTTCGACGACGCCGATGACGATTTCGGCGATGACGACGACGACAAACTGACAAAAAATTAAACTGGGAACAGTGACATGAGCTTTACCGGAATCAGCGCCAACCGTCAGGAACTGCTGCAAATCGCCGACGCCGTCGCGCGCGAAAAGCAGATCGACAAGTCGGTCGTGCTCGCCTCGATCGAAGAAGCGGTGCAAAAGGCTGCCCGTTCGCGTTACGGCGCCGACCACGACATTCGTGTCCGCGTCGATCCGCGTACCGGCGAAATGACCATCACCCGTTATGTGACGGTGGTGCCGGACGAGGAGCTTGAGAACGAATACGCGCAACGCGGCCTGACTGAGGCCTTGCGCGAAGACAAGGACGCTTTCGTCGGCAAGACCTACGAAGAAGTCCTGCCGCCGTTCGAACTGGGCCGCGTCCAGTCGCAGATGGCGCGTCAGGTCGTCACGCACAAGGTGCGCGAAGCCGAGCGCGAGCGTCAGTATGATGAGTTCAAGGACCGCGTCGGCGAAATCGTCAACGGCACGGTCAAGCGCGTCGAATACGGCAATGTCATCGTCGATCTGGGCCGTGGCGAAGGCATCATGCGCCGCGATCAGTCGATCCCGCGCGAGGCGTTTCAGGTCAATGACCGCATCCGTGCCTATATCTATGACGTGCGCCGCGAAACCAAGGGCCCGCAGATCATGCTGTCGCGCGCCCACGGTGGCTTCATGGCCAAGCTGTTCGCGCAGGAAGTGCCGGAAGTCTATGATGGCGTAATCGAAATCAAGTCGGTCGCCCGTGATCCGGGTTCGCGCGCCAAGATGGCCGTGCTGTCCAACGACAACTCGATTGATCCGGTCGGGGCCTGCGTGGGTATGCGTGGGTCGCGCGTGCAGGCCGTGGTCGGTGAACTGCAAGGCGAAAAGATCGACATCATCCAGTGGTCGCCGGACGAAGCCACCTTCATCGTCAACGCTCTGGCCCCCGCCGAAGTGTCGAAGGTCGTTCTGGACGAAGAGGAAGATCGCGTTGAGGTCGTGGTGCCGGATGAGCAATTGTCGCTCGCCATCGGCCGTCGCGGTCAGAACGTGCGTCTGGCTTCGCAACTGACGGGCTGGCAGGTCGATATCATCACCGAGTCGCAGGACTCTGAGCGTCGTCAGAAGGAATTTGCCGAGCGTACCGCCCTGTTCCAGGAAGCGCTGGACGCCGATGAGGTCATCGCTCAGCTTCTGGTCACTGAAGGCTTCTCGACCGTCGAAGACCTCGCCTATGTCGATCAGATGGAAATCGCTGCCATCGAAGGCTTCGACGAAGACACCGCTGCCGAGCTTCAGGCGCGCGCCCGTGACTATCTGGAGCGTTTCGAGGCCGAGCAGAACGCCAAGCGCGTTGAACTGGGCGTTGAGGACGAGGTCCTGAACGTGCCGGGCATCACCCTGGCCATGGCGGTCGCTCTGGGCGAAGCCGGTGTGAAGACGGTCGAAGATCTGGCCGATCTGGCTACCGATGAAGTGCGTGGCGGCTTTGAGCAGCGCGGGGCTGAAAAAGTCCGCGTGCCGGGCGCTCTGGAAAGCTTCTCCCTGTCGGTCGCCGATGCCGAGGCCCTGATCCTCAATGCCCGTATCGCTGCGGGCTGGATCGAAGCGCCGGAGCCGGAAGAGGCTTACGAAGAGTCCGAAGTGTCTTATGAAGAGGAGGGCGCGAATGACGCCATCCCTGAACAATGAGACCCTTATCGATCTGAATGACGATCTGGCTGAGGCGGGGGATACCCCGTCTCAGACCGTTTCCGTGCGCGTGTCCAACCGCAGGGACGTCGCTTCGCACCAGTCGGTTCCCCGTGACGGCCTGATCCGCTTTGTGGTCGGGCCGGACGGCTTTGTGGTGCCTGATCTCAAGGAAACCCTGCCCGGACGCGGGCTGTGGCTGAAGGCCGATGCCGACAGTCTGGCTCTGGCCATCAAAAAGAATCTGTTTTCGCGCGCCGCCAAACGGGCGGTCAAAACCCCGGAAGGCCTTGATAGCCTTGTGCCCGCCCTGATCCGCAAACGCCTGCTGGATCAGCTTGGGCTGGCGCGGCGCGAAGGAAATCTGGTCACGGGGTTTGAAAAAGTCGCCACAGCGCTTAAATTAGGCAAAACCGCGCCTCATGCGGCTGGCCGTGCCGCGTGGCTGATCGAAGCCTCTGACGGCGCCGAAGACGGCCGCAGTAAACTTCTGAACCTCAGTAATGGCCAGACACCGTCCGTTGGACTGTGTGGCCTGTTTTCCAATGATGAACTGAGCCTCGCCCTGGGGCTCGAAAATGTAATCCATGCGGCCCTGATTGAAGGGCGGCGGGCTGCGGCGTTTTCGCGTGAAGCGGAACGCCTCGGCGGGTTTGAGGCGTTGTTTCCTGCCCAATGGCGCGAAAGGCCCTTTAACTCAAACTGAAAAGCGACTATCAGGGCGTGATCTTTTCACGGTCTGATCGTGGCCAGAGCGATGTGCCGAGACTGTATGTGGCGTTTTTGACGGCCCCATCGCTTAAACCGAATAACGATTGTCCGAAACGAAGCCGGAATGCCGGCTTCATCATGTGTATGTTGCGAGCTGAATGAGCGATCCGAAAGACGATAAACCCGAAGCCCCCAAAGGCGATAATACCCGCGCTCCGCTGAGCCTGAAGCCGCGCGTCGGTGGCAATGTGTCCACCGGCACCGTGAAGCAGAGCTTCAGCCATGGGCGCTCCAAGACGGTGGTGGTGGAAACCAAGCGCCGCATCGGCACGCCTGCGCAAGGCGCGCCTTCGGGTGGGGCTCAGGGCACCGGTGGCGCGCCGCGCGCCGGCGGTGAAAATCTGGCGCGTCCGCGTCCGGCCGCCCCGCAGGGTGCACAGTCTGCGCCGCGTCCCGCATCGGGTGGCAATGCCGGCGGCCTGCGTCAGGATGAGCTGGAACGCCGGGCCCGCGTGCTGGAACAGGCACGCGTCGATCAGGAACGCCGCGAAGCCGAAGCGCGCCGTCAGGCCGAGCAACGCGCCCGCGAAGAGGCGGCCCGCCGTGCGGCGGCTGCCGAAGCGGCACCGAAGTCCGAAGCGCCTGCCCCTGCACCCGCGCCGTCCGAACCCGCCCCACAAGCGCCTGCTGCGGTTCAGGCCGAAGTCCCGCGTCGCAGCCCCATCGAAGAGGCTCTGTCGCGTCCGGCCCAGCGTGCGCCGCGTGAAGACCGCCGTGATGGCTTCCGCGATGATCGCGCGCCCCGTTCGGATCGTCCGCAAGGCGACCGTCCGCAAGGGCAATATGGCGACCGTCCCCGCTCGGATCGCCCGCAAGGTGACCGGCCTCAGGGGGATCGCCCGCCATTTAACCGCGATGGCAACCGTCCACAGGGCGACCGTCCGCAAGGTCAATACGGTGATCGCCCCCGTGGAGACCGCCCGCAAGGTGACCGGCCTCAGGGGCAATATGGTGATCGTCCCAGAGACGGTAATCGCGGTGACCGCCCGCAAGGGGATCGTCCGCCGTTTAACCGTGATGGCAACCGTCCGCAGGGCGACCGTCCCAACTACGGCGAACGCACGCCGCGTGGCGACCGTCCGCAAGGGGATCGCCCGCCGTTTAACCGTGACGGCAATCGTCCGCAGGGCGACCGTGGCCCCAGAGATCCGAACCGTCCGCAGGGCGACCGCGGTCCGCGTCCGGCCGGTGAAACCGTCCGCTATTCGGCCAATTCGCCGCGTCCGCCGCGTGGTCCGGCCGGTGTGGCTCCGAACGCTCCGGCTGTGTCGGAAGTCGATCGTATCCGTTCCTCGCGCGGTTCGCCAGTTGGCAAGCCCGGTGATGTGCGTGCGCGTACCGGGGACGACGATGATCGTGGCCGTCGCGGCGGCAAGGCCGGTGCGCCGACCAAGGCCGTCTCGCAGACCCGTGGTGAGCCCAAGCGTCGCGAAGGCCGCCTGACCCTGCAAGCCGTTGTGGGTGACGACGAAGGTGCCGCCGACCGCATGCGTTCGCTGGCCTCGGTTCGCCGGGCCCGTGAGCGTGAACGTGAAAAGCGCAAGGGCGTCACCACCGAACAGGCGCGTGTGTCGCGTGACGTGGTCATCCCGGACGTTATCACGGTTCAGGAACTGTCGAACCGTATGGCCGTGCGCGCCGTGGACATCATCAAGATGCTGATGAAGCAAGGGATGATGCTCAAGATCAATGACGTGATCGACTCCGATACCGCCGAACTGGTGGCCACGGAATTTGGTCACAATGTGAAGCGCGTCTCCGAAGCTGACGTTCTCGAAGGCTTTATCGACGCCGCCGACCATGACGATGACACCATCGTGCGTCCGCCGGTCGTGGCCGTCATGGGTCACGTTGACCACGGCAAGACCTCGCTGCTCGATGCGCTGCGTAAGGAAGATGTGGCGGCGGGCGAAGCCGGCGGCATCACCCAGCATATCGGTGCCTATCAGATCAAGGTGCCGTCGGGTGAGCGTATCACCTTCCTCGACACGCCGGGCCACGCCGCCTTCTCGGCCATGCGTGCGCGCGGGGCCAATGTGACGGACATCGTGGTGCTGGTTGTGGCCGCCGATGACGGCGTCATGCCGCAGACCATCGAAGCCATCAACCACGCCCGTGCGGCCAAGACGCCGATCATCGTCGCCGTCAACAAGATGGACAAGCGCGAAGCCAATCCGCAGCGCATCATCAACGAACTTCTGCAATACGAAGTCGTCGTCGAAGCGCTGGGCGGCGAAACCCAGATCGTCGAAGTGTCGGCCAAGACCGGCCTGGGTCTCGACAATCTGGTCGAAGCCATCCTGCTTCAGGCCGAAGTGCTGGACCTGCGGGCCAATCCGGACCGTACCGCCGAAGGCGTGGTGATTGAGGCCAAGCTCGACAAGGGTCGCGGTCCTGTGGCCACGGTTCTGGTCAAGCGCGGTACGCTGAAGCGCGGTGACATCATCGTGGCCGGGGGTGCCTGGGGCCGCGTGCGTGCGCTCATCGACGAACGCAATGCGCAACTGCCCGAAGCGGGTCCGTCGCAGCCGGTGGAAATCCTCGGCCTCGATCAGGCCCCCGATCCGGGCGAAGCCTTCGCCGTGGTCGAAAACGATGCCCGTGCCCGTGAAATCACCGAATACCGTCAGCGCGTGAAGCGTGAAAAGATGGTGGCTCCGGTGGGCGTGTCGCTGTCGGACATGATGTCGAAGCTCAAGGACAATAAGGTCAAGGAGCTTCAGCTGATCGTCAAGGCGGACGTGCAGGGGTCGGCCGAAGCCATTATCGGCTCGCTGGAAAAGGTCGGCAACGAAGAGGTCCGTGCGCGGATCATCCATTCGGGTGCCGGCGGTATCACCGAGTCCGACGTGCAACTGGCCAAGGGGTCCAACTCGCCCATCATCGGCTTCAACGTCCGTGCCTCCAAGCAGGCGCGTGATCTGGCCGAACGCGAAGGCGTCGAAATCCGCTACTATGCGATCATTTACGACCTGATCGACGATATCAAGGGCGTGCTGTCGGGCATGCTGGCTCCGATCCAGCGCGAAACCTTCCTCGGCAACGCGGAAGTACTCGAAGTGTTCGACATCACCAAGGTTGGTAAGGTCGCGGGCTGTCGCGTCACCGAAGGCCGCGTCGAAAAGGGGGCGCGCGTGCGTATCCTGCGCGACGACGTCGTCATTCAGGAAATGGGCGTGCTCACTACGCTCAAGCGCTTCAAGGACGAGGTCAACTCGGTCGTGGTCGGTCAGGAATGCGGTATGTCCTTCGGTCCGTTCCAAGACATCAAGAAGGGCGACTTCATCGAATGCTTCACGGTCGAAGAGATCAAGCGAACCTTGTAATCAACTTTCAGAACTGAGCGAGCGCGGGGCGAAAGCCCCGCGTTTTTTTGTGGTTGGAATTGCAGGACTTGTAAAAGCGGCTATATTACAACTATCCGAAGAGACGTATTGCCATGCCTAACATTGAAATCGCTAAGCGCAAGAAGTCGCAAGCCCGACCCAAGACGGTAGGCGTTAAAACAATTACCACCGATCAGGGTGAAAAAAGCCGCGTGTATACCGTTAGCAATAACAGCCCCAATTTAGGGCAGGATTTGCTGTATGCGTTCCGTAAGAGCGTTGAAAAGGCGCGGGACGAAAATCTAAAAATGTTTGGAACGCGCTCTGGAAAATAAGCCGACAGCACCAAGGTTAAACAAACCCGTTCTGTGGATTATTGCTGGGCCAAACGGCTCGGGCAAAAGTTCAGCCTATGGAATGTTGGCTGTAGAGTCGCCCAAAGATTCAGTATGGATCATAAACCCTGATCTTTTAGCGAAACGTATCCACGAACATGAGGGGTGCGTGCTAACAGACGCCAATTTACAGGCCGTCAAACGTATCGAGACTTGGCTTTATGCTTCTGTGGACGCCTATCAAACAGTGGGCGTTGAAACCGTTCTTTCGAGTCCGAAATATCAGAAGCTTGTCACTCAGGCTAAATCTAAAGGATTTGAAATTAATCTCATTTTTGTCTATTTGCGCTCTGTTGACCTGAACATCGAACGTGTAAGGCTAAGGGTCAAGAGGGGCGGTCATGATGTGCCCGAAGACAAGATCAGAGAGCGACGCGTCCGGTCTTTCGATCAGTTGTCCTGGTTCTTTAAGGCTGTTGACAGGGCTTTTATCTTTGACAATTCGGACGCAGAGCCAAAACTTATATTTGGCAAAGAAGCTGAGGACAGGATGGTTTCGTACGGTGCGGCTTCATATGAAATTAAGCAAAGCCTGACAAGGGCTTATCCTGAACTGTCTTCCTTCTGGAAACCCGCCCGCTAACATGCCCGATACGACCTTTTTCGACCCGTCCCATTACGTTCTGATCATCAAATGCCCGGACACGCGCGGTATCGTCGCGGCGGTCTCCGGCTATCTGAACGACAATGACATTTCCATCGTCGAGTCGAACCAGTTCAACGACAGTCAGGGCGACATGTTCTATGTGCGCGTGGTCTTCAAACAGGCCGGTGCGCGGATGCCGCCCATGTCGATCCTGCGCGAAGGGTTCAAGCCGATTGCTCACCGGTTCAGCATGGAATGGGACATCCATAATCTGAGCGTTCGTCCGCGCGTCGTTATCGCCGTGTCGAAGTTTGGTCACTGCCTGTACGAACTGCTGCACCGCTGGCGGTCGGGCCTGTTGCCGGTGGAAATCGCGGCCGTGGTGTCGAACCACGAAGATATGCGTTCGTTTGTCGAATGGAACGGCCTGCCCTATGTGCACCTGCCGATCACCAAGGACACCAAGGCCGAGCAAGAGGCGCAGTTCCTCAGCCTGATTGAGACGCATCAGGCCGATCTGGTCGTACTGGCGCGTTACATGCAGATTCTGTCGGATGACTTTTCGCGCCGACTGGAAGGCCGCTGCATCAATATTCACCACTCCTTCCTACCATCGTTCAAGGGCGCCAAGCCCTATCATCAGGCGCATCAGCGCGGGGTGAAGATCATCGGGGCGACGGCGCATTATGTGACGTCTGATCTCGATGAGGGACCGATCATCGAACAGGACGTGCAGCGCGTGCACCACGGCCTGACGCCGGAGCAACTGGTAGCCATCGGTCAGGATATCGAGGCCCGCGTACTGGCGCGCGCCGTGACCTGGCACGCCGAACGCCGTGTCATAATCAACGGCGGCAAGACGATCGTGTTTAGCTGATTTCGCACTTGCGAAACCCCTGACGCCGTTGCACAGTCAGATAACGGATTGGGGAAAACACCATGTCAGCGGGCAAGCGGAAGCGGACGAAAGCGCCGGTTTCCAACCTCTATATCGTACAATATGCCGAAGTGACGGGCGTCGGCATGGGCCGTCTGAGCGATGGGGCACTGTACCTGACACAGCGCGGGCTGGCGCGTCTGTGTGGCGTGCAAAACGCCCATATCGGCACGATCAGCCGTGACTGGGGCAGCGACAAACCGCGCATCCGGGCGATCAAGGCCCGCCTGTCCGATATGAACGAAGAACGCGGCGCTGCGCATTCGGTCCTGACCTATCAGGGGCGGCGTCAGTATTGCTATGATGTGGCGGTGTGTCAGGCCATCCTCAGCTATTACGCCCACGACGCTGGTCGGCATGTGCAGGATGAAGCGGCGGCGCACGTCTATGACGGGGCGGGCCTTAACGCCTATATCGCCCATGCTCTGGATGGGTTTGTCGCGCCGGTCGAAACGCCGCCGATCCGCTTTCAACCAGTCGCTGAGATGCCCGCCGACGAAGGCGAGATTGTCGTCGGCTATGAGGTCAATGACGCCATTTCACGCATGGTCATGGCCTATTACCAGCTGTCGTTCGCCATGGCGCAGGCCTATGTCAACTGGCTGCGCACCCTGATGCAGGCGGCATCCTGGAACCGTCTGGGCCTTTATGTGCCGCTGAACGCCTTTATTTCGCGCGGCTGAATGGACTTTGACCTAGAGCATTCGTCGGCTAAGTTGAGCCGCCGAATGGCTCTAGATCATTATGATTTCTGGTAGAAACATAATGATCCAGATTTTTGTTTAGCCCCTCACCGGGCGGTGGCTTGCGCCACCTTGGCCGCCGCCTCAATGGCGGCTTGAGCGGAATGATTCCAGTAGAAATCATTCCGCTCTAATTATTTCTAACGCCTCATGCCGAAAAGTGGTGTCCACTTTTCGGCATGAGGCTCTAGAGCGAAATGATTTTAGGTTGAAGCATATCCTGAGTTCGTGAAGTAGTTTGCGCATTCGTGTGGAGGAAAGAAGTCAATGAGTTT
>NZ_JAIXSV010000323.1 GCF_027484505.1 Asticcacaulis sp. | reverse complement strand
TTCGACAGGCGGTCGGCCAGAATATTGGTGGCGATCTTTTCCTCGGCATTGAGGAAGGCCTTATAGGTCGAACGCCCCTTGAACATCAGGTCGCGGATAATCAGCAGCGACCACGAGTCCCCCACCACCTCCAGCAGCAGATTGATCGGGCATTTGGAACGTGGGCCGCGCGCGGCGTCCTTCGCCGTTTCTTTGACCGCCTTAGGCGCGGGCTTGGGGGCCTGACGACGGCCGAAGGTCGCGGTGGATTTGAGCGGGATGGGAGCCGTTTTGACCATGGGCGCGGGCTTTCGATGACGTTCTGAAATCGGATGCCAAAATGAATAGCAGATAACAAGTGAATTATTTATTGAATTGCGTTTTGAAATTTATGTCTGTGAATTGCAAAATGCAATTTTTATGCAAGGTGTTTAAAAGTAAAGATTTTTATAAAATGTCCACGGATGATTTGCGGCGGTCTCGGTTTTAAAGAGAAGCCACAGATTACACAGATTACACAGATGGCACAGATTATCAGCGTCCTGAAGGAAACGCAGAGCTTGTCCCCAACACCCTGGGCGCGAAGCGCCAATCTGTGAAATCTGTGTAATCTGTGGTTCCCAAAATGACGAAACCGCTGCCGCAGTTCAAACAGCGTCTCGGCTTCACCACTTTCGACGGGTATCAACTATGTGCGCTCGGCCTGTTTGGCCTTGTTCCACAAAGCGTCCATTTCGGCGAGGTCCGACTGTTCCGGTGTCTTGCCGATCTTGGCCAACTCGGCCTCGATCATCTCAAAGCGGCGCACAAACTTGGCATTAGTGCCGCGCAGGGCGTCTTCGGGCTCGGCCTCCATCTTGCGCGCCAGATTGGCGATGACGAACAGGATGTCACCCAGCTCGGCCTTGGCCTTTTCGTGATCGCCTGCCGCCAGTTCGACCTTCAGCTCGGCGACCTCTTCCTCCAGCTTGTCCAGCACCTCATTGAGTGACGGCCAGTCGAAGCCGACGCGGGCCGCGCGTTTGGTCAGCTTGGCGGCGCGGGTGAGGGCGGGCAGCCCCACGGGCACGTCGTCGAGAATGCCATGCTTGGCCTTGGCCTTGCGCTCGGCGGCCTTTTGCACCTCCCAGGCGGCATTCTGTTCGTCGGCGGTGCGGTCCCCGGCCTCTCCAAAGACGTGCGGGTGACGGCGGATCAGCTTGTCCGTCATGGCCTGAGCCACGTCGTTGAAATCAAACAGTCCCTGTTCCTTGGCCAGATGGCTGTGGAAGACCACCTGAAACAGCAGGTCGCCCAGTTCTTCCTTGAGGTCGCGCATGTCCTTGCGCGCAATGGCGTCGGCCACTTCATAGGATTCCTCGATCGTGTAGGGGGCGATCGTGTCAAAGGTCTGGGCCAGATCCCACGGACAGCCGCCGTCCCTGGCCCGCAGGCGGTTCATCACCTCAATCAGCGCATCAATGGGGGCGGGGGGAGCCTGGGTCACGGGATAAACCTTTTGCTTTCAGTGCGGACTGAATGGACGCATAGCGTTCCGGCGTCAGGTCATAGGATGTCATTGCCCACGCACCAAGCAAAAGAAAAATGACCGGCAGGCCAATAAAAAAGGCTTCGACCCAGAACAGGGCTTCGGGCGTGTTGTGCGCCGCCTTGTTATCGAAGCCCAGCAGGGCCAGAGCCGACAGGGTGAGCACCGAAAAGGCGTAGCCGAGCTTGGTCGTGGCCGACAGAATCGACATCAGCGTACCCTTCTGATCGTGGCCGGTTTCCAGCAGCACCTCATCACCAATGTCCGCCATCAGCGAGCGCGTCAGCAGCAGATAGGCGGCGTAGGGGATGCCGGCCAGAAACACGGCCACGGCCATGATGGGGAAGTTGTTTGCCGGCACGAAGGCCAGCCCGCTGTAGACGACGGCGAAGATAATGGCCGAGGCGATCAGGGTGCGGTGCTTGGAAAAGCGTTTCGAAGCCCAGTTCCACAGGGGCGCCCCGACAAGGCCTGCCACGAAATAGAGCAGCATGGCGATGGTGCATTCAAAGCGCGTCAGCCCCTTGGTCTGCATAAAATAGAAGAAGAACAAGGCCCCCATGATCCCCGGCGCCAGCCCCATCAGCAGGTCAGCCAGCAACACCCGGATAACGTTCGGGCGGCGGATCATGTCGAAATAGGCCGCCAGCCGCACCTCATGCGTCGCCGCATCGGACATCTTTTCCGGCACGATCCACAAGGCGATGCCGATGGTCAGGGGTAAGGTGATCATGATGAAAATGCCCATCCACTGCACGCCGGTCTGATAGGTCTGACCGATGGCCTGCGCCACCACGGGGATCAGGGCGACGCACAGGAGGCCGACAATATTGCCGACCTGCCAGAAGGCGAAGACCTTGGTGCGCTCGTCATAGTCGTCGGTCAGGACGCTGCCCCAGCTCGACTGGCTGAGCGCGGCCATCGAGAAGCCGATATAGATGACCAGCAGCCAGATACCGAGATACAGCGCCGAAGCCCCCGCCGGGGCCAGAAACATAAAGCCGGTGGAAACGAACAGCACCGGCAGGCACAGGGCCATCCATAGCTTGAACCGCCCGAAGCGTGTGCGCGTGCGATCCATCGCCCAGCCGATGAGAGGATCAACGGCAATGTCGATCAGCTTAACGGCCATAAACACCACGCCGACCATGCCCAGGCTGATGCCGATATAGGTGACGTAGTATTCTGACAGGGTCACCGACAGAGGCAGGCCCAGCGCCGCAAAGGGGATGCACGGCCCGCAAAAGGCGAGCAAGCGTGGCCAGGTAACGTGTTTGGATGACATGAAAACCCCTGTGAGCGCGTCTTTTGTGAGTTCGGCCAGATTGCCGTATGCGGCAACATAACACGCCGGCTAGATTTGAACAATGTTCATTTTACTATTTGCAAATCGATAGGCGGGGGATAGTCAAACGTTTGCACAGTCCTGAATTCCGCGCAATAGTGCCTGTATTTTCGCCAGTATAGATTTTAAGAGCGTTAAAGGGTTGACATTATTCGCCTGAACCCTGACGTTTAACTTAATCCGTAATTCAACATGTCTCCTCGGCGACGGCGCGTTTGTGCCGCCGGATTGCGGGCCTTTTCTGTCCTCAAACTCTAAAGGCGACCGATGGATCACCATAATATTTCTCTGATTACAACCCTTGCGTCCGGATTCGGTCTGGCGTTGCTGTTTGGCTTTCTGGCTGAAAAAATCAAACTGCCGGCGCTGGTCGGCTATCTGCTGGCCGGAATCCTGATCGGGCCGTCCACGCCGGGCTTTGTCGCCGACACCCATATCGCCGCACAGTTGTCGGAAATCGGCGTCATGTTGCTGATGTTTGGGGTTGGCCTGCATTTCTCGCTGGGCGACCTGATGTCGGTGCGCAAGATCGCCCTGCCCGGGGCGGTTGTGCAGATGTCGCTGGCCACCTGTCTGGGCTTTGCGCTGGCACACTGGGGCTGGGACTGGGGCATGGGGGCGGCCCTCGTCTTCGGCTTGTCGCTATCCTGTGCCTCGACGGTCGTGCTGCTGAAGGCGCTGGAGGCGCGCAACGCCATCGACAGCATGAACGGCCGCATCGCCGTCGGCTGGCTGGTGGTTGAGGATCTGGTGACGGTGCTGGTGCTGGTCCTGCTGCCACCGCTGGCGCATCTTTTGGAGAGTAATGGCTCGGCGGGGAGCGCCCCGACCGGCAATCTGTGGGTCACCATCGGTCAGACCCTGCTCAGCGTCGGGGCCTTTATTGCCCTGATGATGCTGGCCGGGCGCAAGGTGTTTCCGTGGATATTGTGGCAGGTGTCCAAGACCGGTTCGCGCGAACTGTTTACCCTGTCAGTTATCGCGGCGGCCATCACCATCGCCTGGGGGGCGTCGGAGCTATTCAGCGTGTCATTCGCGTTGGGGGCCTTTTTCGCCGGTATGGTGATGCGCGAGTCGAAATTCAGCCACCGCGCCGCCGAAGAATCCCTGCCTTTGCGTGACGCCTTTTCGGTGCTGTTCTTTGTGTCGGTCGGCATGTTGTTCGACCCGAAGGTGCTGATCGAACACCCGATGGAGGTTCTGGCCGTCGTCGGGATTATTATTGTCGGTAAGGGGCTGGCGGCGGCGGCTCTGGTGCTGGTCTTTCGCTATCCGCTCAACACCGCCTTTACTGTGGCGGCCAGTCTGGCCCAGATCGGCGAATTTTCGTTTATTCTCGGCGGGTTGGGGCTGTCTCTTGGCATATTGCCGCAATCGGGGATGAGCCTGCTTCTGGCCGGGGCGCTGGTGTCCATTGCGCTCAACTCCTTCCTGTTTGCGGCCATTGCCCCCCTGACGCGCTGGGTGCTGGCCCATTCGGAACTGGCGCGGCGGCATGAGCGGCGCGAGGACGTGCTGTCCGAACTGCCGCAGACGACGGAGGCTCGCTATCTGAAAGGACAGGTGGTGCTGGTCGGCTATGGCCGCGTCGGCAAGCGTATCGCCGCTACTCTGGACGCGCAGGGCATCGCCTATGTGGTTGTTGAGCAGAACCGCGAGCGCGTGGAAGAGTTGCGCCAGAACGGCAAGGCCGCCGTCTATGGCGATGCCGTCGAACCGGAGGTGCTGGTGCAGGCCCACATCCAGCACGCCGCCATGTTGCTGGTGGCGACGCCTGATCTGGTGGATATCCATCTGATGGTCGAGGCAGCCCGGCGCGTCAATCCGGCCATAGAGGTCGTGTTGCGCACCCACAGCGAAGAAGAGATGCACTTCTTGCAACAGGCGCAGATGGGGACGGTCTTCTTTGGTGAAGAGGAACTGGCGCGCAATATCACGCGCCATGTCCTTGATCGTTTCAGTCCTAAGGCGGTCTGA
The DNA here is from genome assembly GCF_027484505.1 of Asticcacaulis sp. GTDB lineage: Bacteria > Pseudomonadota > Alphaproteobacteria > Caulobacterales > Caulobacteraceae > Asticcacaulis. The sequence goes on along the minus strand of NZ_JAIXSV010000323.1, from coordinate 2,400 downwards.
TTACGCCTCATTAACCATAGCGGGCGCAGAGTTCAAACCTGACCAGAATCAGCTCAGAAGGCTCTGATCATGCCTCATGCGCCCGCCATCAATGATAATCTGTCGCCGCTGGAACAGGCGCGTCTGCTGCTCGATAAGCGCGTAGAGCGGACACCGTCCATTCTCAAGGCGCTGATGGCCTCGGCGGCGTTTGCCGTGTCGGGATTATGGCTGGCGGCGTCTATGCTGGTCGGCCCGGTCATGTCGCAGAACAAGCCGGAGCCTACGCCCGTCGTCAGCAAGGCGGTCAGTTCGGGCACTGAGGGCGGCTTTCAGTTGTCGGCCAGCCCCTCAGACCTTAAGTGACTCAGTTGCCCTGCTTATAACGCCAGGCTTCCGAGGCGGCCTTGATCAGGGCCGAGGCCTTGTGCACGGTTTCCTGATACTCGGTGAGCGGCACACTGTCGGCGACCACGCCGGCTCCGGCCTGCACGTAGATTTTTTCATCCTTGAACAGGGCCGTGCGCAGCACGATACAGACGTCCAGCGACCCGGAACCGGAGATATAGCCGACGCCCCCGGCATAGCCGACGCCGCGTTTGACCGACTCCAGTTCGTCGATAATCTCCATGGCCCGCACCTTGGGCGCGCCCGACAGCGTCCCGGCCGGTAGAGCGGCCAGAAGGGCATCGACCGGATCGAGATTGGCCGGGGCGTCGCCTTCGACGTTTGAGACGATGTGCATAACGTGGCTGTAGCGCTCAATATAGAATTTCTGCGTCACGCGCACGCTGGCCGGTTTGGCCACGCGGCCCACATCGTTGCGGCCCAGATCGAGCAGCATCAGGTGTTCGGACAATTCCTTCGGATCGGCCAGCAGTTCGGCCTCAAGCGCCCTGTCCTCTTCCGGTGTTTTGCCGCGCGGGCGGGTGCCGGCGATCGGGCGGATGGTCAGTTTGCCGTCGCGCACCCGCACCAGAATTTCCGGCGACGATCCGGCCAGCTGGAAATTGCCGAAGTCGAGATAGAAGAGATAGGGCGAAGGGTTCTGACGGCGCAGTGACCGATAGAAGGCGAACGGGTCAAGGTCGAACGGCGCTTCGAAACGGTGCGACGGCACCACCTGAAAAATATCGCCCGCCGCTATGTAGTCCTTGGCCTTTTCGACCATGGCGCTGTAGTCCGCCGCCGAGGTGGGTGAGGTGAGGGCGGGTTGTTCGCGCTCCATGGCCACGGGCTTGGGCGGCAGGGGCAGGCGCAGGTCTTCTTCCACCTGATCGAGGCGCGACAGGGCCGCACTATAGGCCGTCTGGGCGTTCACACCCGCGCCCGGCCATACGGTCGTCGCCAGCAGGATTTCGTGCTTCACATTGTCGAAGACGCAGATGACCGACGGGCGGCACACCACGGCGTCCGGCAGGGACAGCGGGTCGGGATTGGCGGGCCCCAGCGGCTCGTACAGCCGGATAAGGTCATAGCCGAACACGCCGAACAGCCCCGAAATCATCGGCGGCAGGTCGTCCGGAATTTCCAAACGGTGCGCGGTGACGAGCGCGCGCAGGGACTCAAGCGTCGGCGCGCTTTCGGCCTCATACAGCCCTTTGGCAATCGCCGCTTCACCGCGCGCGATTTCCGCCCGCTCACCGAAACAGCGCCAGACGAGGTCGGGCCGCAGGGTCAGGATCGAGTAACGCCCGGCCAGAGCGCCACCTTCGACCGATTCAAACAGAAACGAGAAGGCGCGGCTTTTGGCCAGTTTGAGATAGGCCGAGACAGGCGTTTCCAGATCGTCGGTCAGGCGGCGGGTGACAATAACCGGTTGTCCGGCGTCATATTGGGCCGCAAAGCCGCTGACGCCGGTGGCATCGGAAGCGAAGGCCGCGCTGATCATTTGGCGGCCTTGCCGGCTTCTGCCGTCTTGTCGTCCGCCTTGATGCTGGCCGGGTTGAGGCCCAGAGCCGCGATTGCGGCATCTGGGTTGGTCTTCGTCTTGACCGCGGCGCGTGCGCCCTTGCGCATGGTGAAGCTGAGGTCCTGGAACAGGCCATAGGCGACGGCCTGACCGGTCATGGCCGAGGCCTGATTGACTGCGGTGGCCTCGGCCTTGTTAATGGCGGTGACCTTACCCACGACGCTGACCATTTCGTTCAGGCGAGCGGTGAAGACCTCATTATTTTTGGCCGAAAAGATGCGGCCAGCGATTTCCGGACCAACGCTTTGCGGGGCCGATTGACGCGCCAGAGCAGGGTAGGCCTGAGCCTTCAGGCCCATAGAAGAGGCGACGGCCTGGAGTGTCTCGCCCTTGCGCAGGCGCGCAGCGGCTTCTTCGCTCCTGGCGGCGACGCGGTCCCCGGCCGTCTTTTGTTGCCAGGCCTGAATCATCTGCGGCTTGATGGTATCGAGCGCCGGGACTTCCGACGG
>NZ_JAIXSV010000255.1 GCF_027484505.1 Asticcacaulis sp. | reverse complement strand
GCCAATGCGCTGGCCGCCCTGGATGAGGGCATTACCACGCTCGACGCCTCGCTGGGCGGCATCGGCGGCTGCCCGTTTGCGCCCGGTGCCTCGGGCAATATCGTCACCGAGGATCTGGCCTTCATGCTGGCCGCCATGGGCTATGACACGGGTATCCACCTGGAAAAACTGCTGGCCGTGCGGGAGGTGGTGAAGGCGGCGCTGCCGGACACGGAGCTGTATGGCTTCACGCCCGATGCGGGGCTGCCGAAGGGGTTTGTGCAAGGGGTCGCTTATCCGCCGTAATGCGGGTTATCGGTTGAACTCTTGACGTTGAACGGGCAGATTGCGGGGGTCATACAACGTTGACGGCGACCCATGAAGTTTATCCACCCGGCCCTGGCGGATGTCTTCCAAACGATCCCGCTGCACCCGTCCGGGTCGGGCCCTGAATGGGCCTGGGCGCAGAATGTCGTCCTGGAGCAACAGGTCACCACCGCCCGTCAGCAGGTGTTTGAGGAACAGGCCGACGCGGTGGCGGCGGGTGGCCTGCTGGACCCGACCCCGGCGGACAGCGTGTTCCAGGATTATCACGATGCCTATCTGAAACGCCGCGTGTTTAACCGTGCGGTGCCAGGGAAACCCATCGACACGTTCCATCCCGCCAATCAAAATGCCATGGGCCAGACACCGGGAAAGCGCACTGCCCTGGTGCGATTGGACGATCTGGCCTGGCCGATGCAGGTGATGGGCTTGGTGGCAAAGGGCGCGTCGGATGCCGACAATCGCGCTGCCTTTAACCGCCTGTGCCACGCGTTTCAGGTGTTCAAGGGAAAGGTAGCGGACGCCGCACTGTCCGCTGCGGATGCGCAGCGGCAATTGGGCAACTGGCTGGATCAATGGAACAACGTTCGGGATACCCGACCGGTCTTTGCGGCACCCTTATCCTCCAACGCGGTCAAGGCGGCCTTTGGTGCTGCGGATGGAGCCGCCAAAGCAGCGGCATTACGCGACCTGCTGGGGTTGGGCCACCTGTTGCCGCCCGAGCGCAAGGGGCCGGTCTTCGCCATCCTGTGGAAGTATGAGGTGGGCGACGTTCTGGAACAGATGGGGAAGATGCCGCACGGCCACGCATCCGCGACCGATGTGACCCGCGCCTTTGCGGCACCAACCGTGCTGGATGGCCCGCTGTATCCCTGGTTCTTCCCCAGCCCGCCTGACGCGCGTGTGCCGGGGACCAGTTTTGGTCGCACCGTGCATCTGGACACCACATCGCAAAGCCCGCTGGCCGTGGAATTGCTGCATCCGCCCTTCCCCTATCAGCCCCGCGATATCCATGATATTGTTGAAATCACCGATCCTGGTCCCAGTCTGAACCTGCATGCCGCCCGCGCGGCGCATGTGGCAAAGGTGCGGGGTGAGGTGAAAGATGCGACGGCGTTTGGAGCGCCCTATTATTGACCATGGAACCCGCAACCAGCCTTGAACCATCCTGGTTGGACCTGTTCGCCGCCAACCCCACCGGGGAGTTGTCGGCGTTGCTGGCTGGCTATGCCCGCATCTTCCCGCTGGACCGGCTGGAACCCAGCACGATCCTGATTGAACAGTTCGGCACCTTGCCAGAGGCCGATCCCCTGCGGGCACGGCTGGACGGGGCCATTCTGGAATTGTTGGGCCGGTTCCGCCGCGCTACACCAGAGCAGGCGGAACGGCATGGCACCGCCCGCCTGATCCAACAGGCGAATGAGATGTTTTTGGCGGCGGGTCGCCTGCGCCTGCCACAGGTTCTGGCCGCCGTGGGGCGGGATTTCAATGGCTGGTCCGCCTGGGCCAAACGCCTCCGGCTGGCGGATTACCGGGATGCCCGCCTGGGCCTGTGGCGGATGGTGGCCCGTAACCAGGATTTGGCCGGTCTGGGCCGTTCCCTGGCCGCGCACTGGATCAACCTGTGTGGGGAGGTCGGGGTAGGGCACCTCAGCCGCGCTTATCTGCCCGTCGCCTTTGACGGGCTTCACGATCTGCCGCCGCGTGACGGCGCTGTGGACAGTATTGATGATTTGCTGACCGGCGTCGCCCGCTGGGCCAGGCACCTTGCCCGCGACCGGCAGGAAGATTTCCTGGTCGTCTGGGCTGGCCTGTCGGGCCGCCTGGGCCTGACCCCCAGCGATATACAGGGCCGCGTGACCGACATCCTGTCAAACCCGTCGCTTGCTGCCCTGCCATTTGCGGGTTGGTGGCGGACAGCGTTGGGGATGGGGCCGGGGGTGGTGAAGAAGGGAAGGGATGTATTTCCCAGCAACACCCACGGATGGAAGGAAGCAACCACGCAGTTAATTGCCAAGGTGCGGCCCCTCACTTTTTTGCCGCCCGACATAAAGAGCGAGATTGAACGGTTTATCGGCGGGTCAGAAGCCTATGCCGATCAGATTGCGGATAACTATGCTCTCAGCCGGAACATGAACCGGCTGGGAACGGCGTTGCTCTCCCTTGATCCGCACCTGACGCTGAAGATGGTGCAATCCAGCCTGGACCGTGATCCAGGCGATGCCCATCAGTATGGCCTCTGGGCGCGGGCGTTGATGGCGCTGGGCCGGGGTGCCGCTGCTGTTAAGGTTCTTTGGCAGGGGATCGCCATTGATCCGGGCGATGTTCACCGCAGAACCCAATTGTCAGATGCGCTGACCGGACTTGGCCGAGTGGCAGAGGCTGAAGCCCTTTACCGGGATACAATGCGCCTGTTCCCCGACAATGCCCATTGCCGCACCACCCTGGCCGCCCTTTTGGCGGAAAGGGGGCAGGTGGCGGAGGCGGAGGCCCTTTACCGGGATACAATGCGCCTGTTCCCCGACAATGCCCATTGCCGCACCGCCCTGGCCGCGCTTCTGGCGGCACAGGGGCGGGTGGAGGAGGCTGAAGCCCTTTACCGGGATAGTATGCGCCTGTTCCCCGACAATGCCCCTTCCCGCAACGCCTTGGCCGCCCTTCTGGCGGCACAGGGGCGGGTGGGGGAGGCGTTGGATCTGTACCGACAGACGGTGGCAGTCTTTACCAATGATCCGGTCTGTCGCCTGGACCTGGGTCTATTGCTGCTGCGCCGGGGACCGAACGCTGATGAAGTGGCAGAGGTTCAGCGTTTGCTGGATGCGCTTCGGCGGATGAGGGATACAGGTGCAAATACACTCTCCCACCACCTCGACCGTCATTTACGCGGCTTGCCCTTTCAATCAGGTAGTGGCGCGGTGCCGCAATCGTCGCAAGTTATGCTTGAGCCGGGTGAGCTGCCGGATACGCTCCTTATCGCCGCTGCGGCGCGGGAGGCGCAGTTCCGGCTGGGTGGTGCCTTGGATAACCCGGCCCTTCTGTTGTTGAAAGACGAAGAGCGGGACCGGTTGAAGCAGGAGGCGGTGAACAGCCTGAACCGCTTGCTGAAGACCGATCCCGGTCATCCGTTGCTGTTGCTGCTGTCCCGTCGCTATGCCGGGCTGGTGTCGGGCCTGCAATCGGTGGCGGACGGGGATATCCGGCTGGCGGCCGTCCACGACCCCGTCACCGCCATCGCCGCGCGTCGCTTCGGTCTGATCCAACCGCGCGATTATAGTGCTGTGCGTCAGCAATGGCCCGATCATGCCCACCTGGCCGACGCGGCGGAACTGCTGGACCTGGGGCCATCGGCCAAGGCGGCGGCGGCCCGGCTGGCCGCCCTGGCGTCGGATTGGCAGAAGTCAGATAAACAGGCCAAGCAAAATGCCCGCCCCTGGGACGCCCGGCTTGCCGGGGAGTTTGCGCGCCTGCTGACGACACGCAAACTGGACGTTACCGCCGACAATCTTCTGGCCCTGGTGGATGCCAATACGGATGGGTTGGATGAGCTGTTGGATCTTTGTCTGATGGCGGGGGTGGAGATGCTGCCCGAACGGTCCCTGCTGCTGGCGGCATAAAAATGGGGGCGACCTTTCGGCCGCCCCGTTCGTCAAAGCGTAACGCCCAAGCCCTCACCCCAACTGCACCAGCTCCACCAGCGTGCCATCGGGCGCGCGGAGCGTCCCCGTCAACTGACCATCATAGACGGCACCGTCGCGGCGGCTGGGTGGGGTGATCCAGTCGCCCTTGACCGTGGAGAGGTCAGGGTGGGACAGGGTGCAGATGGCGATGCCGGGCGGCAACTGTCCGGGATGTCCGGGGCGCGGGGCGGCGGCCGGCGGATACTGGTCCAGTTCCAGGAACACGTCTCGTTCATGCACGACGGT
>NZ_JAIXSV010000135.1 GCF_027484505.1 Asticcacaulis sp. | reverse complement strand
GGGCAATGATCTGGTCCGGGTACATGGCATGGGCGGCATCGGCAAATCGCTGCTGGCCGAGGAATATGCCCTGCGTTTTGGCGCCGCCTATCCCGGCGGCATCTTCTGGCTGTCGGCCAGCCCGCCGGACACTAGGACCACGCCGGAGCAGCAATATCAGGGCCAGATGCTGGATCTGGCACAGCAGTTGGGGATGGAGATCAAAGGGCAGGAACTTCCGGCCATTGAGGGGGCGCTGCGGCGGCGTCTGGAGGGGGTGGGTTCCTATCTCTGGGTCGTTGATGATCTGCCAGCGGGGGCCAAGGCGGAGTTGCTGCACCGCTGGCGCGCGCCCAGCGCCCAGGGCAAGACCCTGGTCACCAGCCGGTCAGGCGGGTTGAGCGGCAATGGCAAGCCCATCGCGTTGGAACAACTGGATGATGAGGCCGCGTTTGACCTGCTGACCAGCCGCCGGCAACCCAAGACGGACGCGGAACGGGCGGCGGCGCGGGATATCCTGCGTCTGTTGGGCAACCATGCCCTGGCCGTGGATGTGACCGGGGCGGCGGTGCAGGAGATGGGGTTTGGCCCCATGCTGGCCCTGCTACAGAACCCAGGACAGGATGCCCTGGACCTGGTGGTCGACCTGGCCGACGAATTGCCCAATGGGCATGAACCGGCGGTGGCGGCAACCCTGCTGCATTCCATCCAGCACCTGCCGCCCAAGGCCCTGACGGTCCTGAAAATCGCATCGTTGCTGGCCGTGGAGCCGATCCCGAGGGCGTTTATCGCGGCGGTGTTGGGGGTTTTGGTGGGGGCGGATGAACCCGACCCGGTGACCAGCGCCACCGCCATCAAGGCCGCGACGGGCGAGGGGCTGCTGGAGCGGGTGGATGATGACAACATCGCCGCCCATATCCTGGTCTCCCGCACCATCCGCTTTCATCGGCCTGCGGCAGGGGGGCTGCGGCAGGCGGTGATGGGCGCGATGATTGGGGTGATGTGCGATGCCACAGAAATCCAACACCATCGACGGCTGACTCCCCTACTGCCCCATGCTCTGGCGTTGGTGAATGGGGCAGAGGATATCGAGGCAGCAACCCTATTGGGTTGTGTTGGGTGGCTTGAAAGAACACGGGGATATTACTCATCAGCGGCAAGCTTATTTCAATCAGAGTGGCGCATTAGAAGCAAGTTACAAGGTGAACATCATGTTGACACCTTAACATCCATGAGCAATATAGGATTATCAGTTTTCAATCAGGGAAAATTATCCAATGCGCGTGCTATACAGGAAATGGAGTTAGAGCTTTGTCGTAAAGCTTGTGGGATTATTGATGAGAGGACACTTATTAGTGCGAACAATCTAGCTGAAACATTGAGAGCCCAGGGAGATTTTGCCGCGGCGAAGGCGCTCCAAGAGGCAACTCTAACCATCCTTGAGCACACACTGGGATCGGAAAATCAGTTCACGTTAACTGTGATGGGCAACTTGGCTGGAACCCTGTGGCTTCAAGGCAATCTGGATGATGCTCTGAAAACATATGAGAGCGTTCTAAAAATTCAAAATGCCATTTTTGATAACAAAGATTATGTAGATATAATGAGGAGTATGCTTAACATCGCTAATATACACTGCGGTAAGGGAAATTTTAACCAAGCCAGAGTTCTTTATGAGAAAGTACTGTCAGTATGGATTCGTGATTTCGGTGAAGAACATCCATTTACTTTAAGTTGTTTTAATGGCTTGGCAGAAGCGCTAAGGTTTATGGGTGAGTTAGACAAATCACTGGCATTGCATCGTGCGATTTTGCCAATTCGGGTGCGTAGGCAAGGGGTTGGCCATCCAGAAACCATAGATAGTATGTGCAACTTAGCCTGCGCTCTGTGGCAATCGGACAAGAAGGAGGAAGCTATTTCATTGCAAAAGGATGCTTTGGATTTGGCTTCAAACGTGCTCGGCATGAGCCATAAACGTACGCAACAATTTGCCAGCATACTCCACCAGATGCAATCCGCAGGCCCGTCATCATGAAGCCAGCCTACAAGCTTGATCCTGCGCAGCATGCAGAGGCGCTTCGGTTTGATGCCCCGGCGCTGATGCCGATATTGCAGGCAGAGGAACTGGCGCTGAAGGCGCAATTGTTCGGGGTGGCGGATGCAGATGCGGTGGCCAGCCGATGGCGGTTCCGCATCTGTGCATGGGTGGCCAATTTTGGGGTTGCGGCGGCGACATTCCTGGGGGCGGCGGCGCTGGCGGTACAGAACGGGGACTGGGCTTGGGCGGCACCGGCACTGGGCCTGTTGGGCGGGGCGGCCGGATTTGCGGCGACGGTGGCGCTGAACTACCTTGGCAGCGGCGCGTTGATGAAATCATGGCTGACGGCGCGGGCCAAGGCGGAAAGCAGACGCCTTGAGTTTTTTAGAAAACTGGTTGAATTGGCGCGCGATAAGGACACGAATACCCAAGTAAAATGCTTAGATTATATGAAAGAATATTATCTGAACGATTGGATTGATTATTATCATGACCGATCTGACAAGCATGGTAAATCCGGTCGCCGTTGGTTGCTGATCGGGTCTATTGCGGCGGCGTTGGGGACGGCTGGGGTGATGACGGGTGGGCTCGTCGCGCCTGTCTGGGTCCTGGCCGGGGTATTGGGCACCACCGTGGCCAGCTTTGTCACGACGCAGGAAACGCTTGGCCAGAATCTGCGCAATGCCGATCGCTATCGCCAGACCTGGGAAAACTTGATCGATATGCGTGGGCGTCTTGTCCAGGTGGGGGGCAAGGTCCAGGCGGGCGATACCACCGCGCTGGAGACGTGGGTGGAAGAGCTATGCGAGCATTTGATCCAGGAACACCGGGAATGGCTGACGCAGGGTGAGAGCGCCCAATCAACGCTGACACAGTTGCAGGAAAAGCTGAGGGCCCCCACCCCGCCCGCTGCGCAGGGGTGACGGACGAAGGGGGCCGCACCTGCGCGCTCCTCTCCCCGTCATCCCGGCGAAGGCCCACTACTGTCCGGGATTCCATCGGATGTTGAAATTGGCGGAAATGCAGGTTTATCGGCAACTCCTCTCCCGTCATCCCGGCGAAGGCCGGGACCCAGGATTACAGGGCCGACCTCTCCACTTGGCTTTGAGCGGTGCCAAACCCTACCGTATTGCGCTTGGCCCCTGGGTCCCGGCGTGCGCCGGGATGACGGAAAAAAGGGGGGGCTACAGGGGCGGGGATCACCCCAATATCCCCGGCAAATCCAACCCCTTTTCCCGCGCGCAAGTCTGCGCGATGTCGTAACCGGCGTCGGCGTGGCGCATGACGCCGGTGGCGGGGTCGTTCCACAGCACGCGTTCCAGGCGGCGGGCCGCGGCATCTGTGCCGTCGGCGACGATGACGACGCCGCTATGCTGCGAGAAGCCCATGCCCACACCGCCGCCATGGTGCAGCGACACCCAGGTGGCACCG
>NZ_JAIXSV010000296.1 GCF_027484505.1 Asticcacaulis sp. | reverse complement strand
TTCTATTCTTATTCTTCTCTTCTCCGCGCAAGTTGCGGTGCAGGTGGTTGAGCAATCTGCACCGCAACTGGCTGAGCAACTTGCAAACTGACTATTGTTATTTTTCAATAGGTTGATCGTCCTCCTCTCGTTCTTTGCATCCCATTTGTCTTCCCTCTTGCGGACGCCGCTGCTGCCGCTGTCAACTTTTCATCCAACATGGGAATGCGAAGCTGGCCAGCATCGTCAGCGTAAATTCGGCCCAACCGTTTCAGTTTCTCCAGCAAGTTTGAGGTCTTCGCGGCATCCAGAGGTAAGATATCCACAAGGGTGGCAGGACCGATTGGACCGGGCGTAGAGATGTAGAATGCGATTAACAACGCCCATGCGCCGATGTCCCGCATCTCCCGAAGCCCGTGAAAGAGCGCAGTCAGGTCGTGTCGGCCAAGCTTGATCCAGTCGACCGTTACGGGGGCTGTTCGATCCCCTGGTGATGGTGGCGGGGTGCCCGCGTCCCTGGGGCTCATTGATCTGCCCGTGGGGATCAAAGTGTATCATTCGGGCTCTTACCGGTCTTCCCGGTGGCCTGGGCGGCATCGGCGAGGCGCTTCAAGTACGCTTCGCGCTCGCCGATGGGGACAAGTGTTTTGCGGCCAGATTTCAGCACCTTGATACGGCCGGCCTTCACCTCGGCATAGAAGCGGGTCTTCCCGATGGAGAGCGAATGGCAGAATTCAGCCACGGTGCAGGCCACGGGGGTGATGCGGAGTTTGTCAATCGTCATTGGGGTACCAGTGTTCGGGTTGCACTGGTCCCCAAACGTACATGGCGGTTCGCTATTGACCATTGGAGTCGCTGGGTAAAATGACTATTTTTTATTCACCACCATTTTGCGCTCCAAAAGCCGTTGACGAATATTACCTTTGTATCGGATCGAGGCTTGCCATAAACATGGTGGCTTCCGTCGTAATTGGCTTCCACCTTTTACTCTGGTTTTTTATCATAGGCCCTGTATTTTTAGCCCAGGATTTCCTCCCTTTGAGGAGTTCTGCAATCAAATTTTCGACTTGAGAATGTGTAATATATGGGTCTATCGACCTCATTATATGAAGAACCCAATATGCTGACCCCTTGTCCCCGCGAGTTAGGTATCCGCCACCGCTTTCATAGCAAAATCTGTCTATGTAAAATTTGGCTCTGCGTCGAACTTCCATTTGACGCTTCTTTGTCATGCCTGTCCTTTTGCTTGGTGATCTTCTTATCCCGTCTTTTGCCATAGCTATAAGCAATGGAAGTGCTCTCTTGCGTATGTGGTCGTAGTAATATGAATATACACGCATCTCATCATAAGTTGATATATCGTCCATATCGGCGGATTTTAATATTTCTTTATTGTTTAGTTCATCAACGAGAATATTTCTTGTATGATCCTTAATGTTCACTAATAAGAAATTCAATTCCTCGGATAAGCGGAGAATTTTTTCGATATCCGATCTTATACAAGGATATTGATCTGGATCGTTGAACTTGGAAGCCACCTCCTTCCATGTTTCAATCACCTTCTCGAGGTCATCACGAAATCTGATATCTGGATTACATGAGCGGCAAATATTTTCCCAAACACTGTCGGAGACATTATTCGACATCTGAAAGCTCCTTCACCCAACCAACCGCGCCACAGCCGCCGCCTTATGCTCCGGGGCCAAGTGGGCATAGCGTAGCGTCATCTGATAATCGGAGTGCCCCAGCAACTCCCGGACGGTGTTCAGGTCCACGCCGCGCATGACCAGCCAGGATGCGAAGGTGTGGCGCTTGTCGTGCCAGCGGAATTTCGTGATGCCGGCGTCCTTCAATACCTCCTCCCACGAGCTGCGCACATTGTCGAAGGGGCCGCCGTCGCGGCTGGGGAAGACAAGGGGGCTGGTTTCCATCCGCTGGGTATTCCAGGCGGTCAGCACCTCCATAGCGGCGCTGTTCAGGGGGATGTGGCGGGTCTTTTGGCTTTTGGCCTTGAAGCCATGGATGGTCAGGATGGCACGATCCAGATGCACGTCGTCCCATGTCAGGTTCGCCAGTTCCCCATAGCGAAGCCCGGTGTGCAGGGAGACCAGCACCATGGGTTTCAGATGGTCGGCATAGGGCACGGCCCGCAGGTCCGGCAGCAGGGGATATTTGCGCACGGCCCGCCACGCATTGGCGCTGTCCCGGCCCGTGCGCAGCCGTTCCTCGCGCGCGTCCAGGGCACACAACAGCCGCTTATACTCATCATCTGTCAGGAAGCGCACCGTGGCCCGGTCGTCAACGCGGGTGCGCTTCACCTTCTCGATTGGGTGAGTTTCGATGAAGCCCCATTGCTGGGCTTTCCCCAGCGATGATTTCAGGTCGTCCAAGTCGCGGTTGACGGTCGATGGCTTGGTGCCGGCCTTCAGGCGCTCCGACCGCCAGCGCTCCACCAGCAACGGGGTGATCTCACTGAGTTTCAGGGGACGGAATTCGGCAAAGCTGGTGTTCAGCCGCCGCAGGGTGCCCTTGTGGGTGCGGACATTGGCGATGGCCCAGCTACCATATTCCCCGTCCACGAAGCTGCCGAATGTGTGTTCCTGGGTGGGCTTGGCCACCTCAGCTGCCGGGTCCTTGCCCTGGAAGGCAGAACCCAGGATGTCCTTCGCCTGGTCACGGGCCTGCTGCGGGGTGACGACGCTGGTACGCCCCAGGCTCATCCGTTTGCCGCGCGCATATTCGACGTAATAGGTCATCGCCCCGCTGGGCTGCACCCGCAGCAGCAAACCCTTCAGCCGGGTATCCCGGACCTCATAGGGCCGGTCACCCGGTTTCAGGCTTTTGATCAGCGGCAAACCCAGCAATCCTTGCACGGCGAATCCCCGTTTAAGTGCAACGGCCCGAGCCTGCCGTAAGTGTACTGTAAGTGCAAGATTGATTTTGAACGGCGTTCTGCGCTGATGTTCGCCAAGGATCGTCGTTGGCTGATAAGTGTCATATATAACTGAAAATATTATGTTATCTGGCGTTCTTGCGCGTTCGCTGCCGTTCGTCTAAAATCCTAGGTAATGCCGCTCATAACGGTCTGGTTAGGGGTTCAAGTCCCTCCGGGTCAATAATGTTGAAAGGCCGCCTGCAACCTGATGCTGGCGGCCTTTCTGCTTTCTGTGCTGGCCGGCAATCCCGCAGATACGGTCCCGGCAGCGCATTTGTATACGAAACTCGGTCAGCATCACCCGTATCACGGGCCACGGGTTGGCGCCCTCGTCACAGCTCCTGCTGCTCCCTCTCCGGCGCGCCGTGCCCTTTCGCTTTCAGTCCGCTACCGGTTTCGATGTGGGCGAATTCATTTTCCAACGCTTGTTACAAAAAAGTTGCCCAGCCAGACGATTTGGCCTTGCCGTTATGCATACGCAGACCTTATAGAATTTATACACAACAAGCGATGGCGCTGGATGGATCGGGGGTTTTGCGGATAATTCGAATGCCGCAACCGAGATCAAATACCGGGTGCCGACAGGACA
>NZ_JAIXSV010000328.1 GCF_027484505.1 Asticcacaulis sp. | reverse complement strand
CCGTCCAGATCATCGACAATCAGGTTCACCATGAAGGGCAGGGGGCTGGGATCGAAATAGCTGCTGGTCGCCTTGAACCCGCTGAGCAGGGTGAAGCCCCGGTCGGGATGGGGAAACATGGCCCCAAAATCACCCCAGTCGATTCCCAGTACCCTTCGGTACCAATCGCCCATGGCTGCCGGGTCGGATGCTTTGATAAACAGACCACCAATCCCCAAAACCGCCGCCATTGCGCTCTCCATCGCTGACGTCATGCCTCTTGAGGGTCGCACAGGCGGTGGCCCTTCAACAAGCCTTGGCATCAAGCGCGAACAATCATACACCCTACGCGGGCTGATCGCAGACGATGGATGAATAAGCGCATGGCCACGGGTAGCGCTACACGCTTTTGGCTTATTTGTGAATTTACGATTCTTCTTATGATTGCGCTTCCTGCCGCAACACCGGCTGCTGCACCCCTGCGCCTCGTTGTTTCCGACAGTCTGCCGCCCCCCTATCTGATCTTGGATGAGGATGGGGGAGAGGCGAAGGGGCTGGCCATTGATCTGTGCCGTAAGGTTGCCGAACGGCTGGGCCATGCTGCGACGGTGCGGTTGGCCCCGCCCAAACGGTTGCCCGAACTGGTGCGGGCTGGGGAGGTGGATATGGTGTGCCATGTCGCCCCTGGCTGGTACGCCTATCCAGACGATCTCTGGTTCGGTCGCCGCCTTTATACCGCTGACAATGTCTTCATCGCGGCTCAGGGGGCACCCAGCATCTGTGATCAATGTTCTTTGCCGGCGGAGGTGGCGACCGTCATCGGCTACGAATATGGCGATCGCATGCGTCAGGGATTCGACAACGGGGCCGTGTCCCGGCGCGATGTCCGGTCGGAGGAGAATGTCTTCCGTCTGGTCCAGCATGGCCGGGTGTCCTACGGTATCATCTCCGAATACACGTTCCGCTATTTCGCGAAGGGCACGCGCGAGGTTGCCATCAAGGGCAGCGTGGCGCGCTTCAACATCACCGTCGGGGTACCGCGTAGCGGCAGCATCAGTGAGGCGGAATTGAAGATCGCATCCGCCTCCATTCGTCTGCCCCAGGACGTGGCACCTGAATATCGCGCCTATCTGGGCGTGCCTGCCGGGCCCCGTTGATCTGAACCTACCGGCCCGGCGCCACCCGGCGATAGGAAAGGGCTTCCGCCACATGGATGCGACGCACCTGATCGGCATTGTCCATGTCGGCCAGGGTCCGGGCCACGCGCAGCACGCGGTGATATCCCCGTGCTGACAGTTTCAGCCGTTCCGCCGCCTCGGTCAGCAGGTAACGCCCCTGCGGATCGGGTGCAGCCGCCTTTTCCAGAAGTTCGCCATCCGCCTCGGCATTGGTGCGGACGGGCGGATGGCCGGGCGGGAGCAGGGCCTTGTACCGTTCCCGCTGCCGCTCCCGCGCGGCGGCGACGCGGGCCGCCACCTCCGCCGTGCCCTCACGCGGGGGCGGAAGTGACAGGTCGGATGCGCTGACCGCCGGCACATCGATATGCAGGTCGATACGGTCGAACAGCGGGCCGCTGATCTTGCTCTGATAATCCAGCGCGCATTTCGGCGCCCGGCCACAGGCCAGCGCGGCATCGTCCAGATGACCGCAGCGGCAGGGGTTCATGGCCGCCACCAGTTGGAACCGGGCCGGATAGGTGACATGGTGGTTGGCGCGGCTGATGGTGGCGCGGCCCGTTTCCAATGGCTGACGCAGCGCCTCCAGCGTGCCGCGTGCGAATTCCGGCAATTCGTCCAGAAACAGCACGCCTTGATGCGCCAGACTGATCTCCCCCGGCTTGGCGCGCGTGCCCCCGCCGACCATGGCCGCCAGGGTGGCGGAATGATGCACCTCCCGGAACGGACGCGTGCGGATCAACCGTCCCTCTTCCAGCCCGCCTGCGATAGAATGCACCATCGACACTTCCAGCGCCTCTGCCGCGTCCAGCCCCGGTAGCAGGCCCGGCAGGCGCGCGGCCAGCATGGACTTGCCCGATCCCGGTGGCCCCAGCATCAGCATGTTGTGACCGCCGCTGGCCGCCACCTCCAGCACGCGTTTGGCCGTTTCCTGTCCTTTTACATCGCGGAGGTCCCGCACGCTGCCGGGCAGTTCCTGCTGCAGCTTCGGTTCGGGCCGGGTCAGGACCTGGGTGCCCTTGAAATGATTGATCAGGGCCAGCAGTGATGGCGGTGCCAGGATGTCCAGCCCATCGCCGGCCCATGCCGCCTCCCCCCCGCTGGCCGCAGGACAGATCAGGCCCTTGGCTGATGCCAGGGCATTGATGGCGGCGGGCAGGACACCGGCGACCGGCGCGATGGACCCGTCCAGCCCCAGTTCACCCAGCGACTGATACCCCGCCATGGCGTCATCCGGCAGAATGCCCATCATCACCAGCAGGGCCAGCGCGATGGGCAGATCAAAATGCGAGCCCTCCTTCATGACATCGGCAGGTGCGAGATTGACCATCAGGCGCTGTGCCGGCAACGCAATGCCCAGGGCATGCAACGCGCCGCGCACGCGTTCCCGGCTTTCCGCCACAGCCTTGTCCGGCAATCCCACCACCAGAAAGGTGATGGGGCCACCCGTCATCTGAACCTGTACATCGATATCCAGCACATCAATGCCTTGAAAGGCCACCGTCGATACACGCGCCGCCACCAACGCCCCCACTCGCAATGAATCTTATCCACCTCATTCTCATGAAAAATAGAATTGTATTCAATCCATAACGACTATAAAAAATTTACGTTTAGGTATCTTCTACTCAAAATCGCCAGTTTGGCGGCTCATCCATATCGCTAATGATTTGGCATCTCTCATCAAATAATCTCGTAACAAAATTGAAAATTGTGAATATTCGTCCATCAATAAAATGTTATCGATATTATATAGATCTGGAACGCCGACTGGATTCTTTCCAACTAGTTCCTTTTTAAGGAATGGTGTCTTCATATCGCTCATCAGAACGTACCAAAAATGATGTGTTGGGTTGAGTGGCGTTCTGTTTCTGATTGCTGTAATCGCATCCGCAAAGAACATATTTCTGTATTCCAGATTTGATAACGCAACCGGAAAGGGGGAGTCCTTCGAGCTTATAAATTCTGGAAACTTACTGGTCGCACCGAACTCTTTGCAAAAATACTCTATTGCAAACTTTGATGCAATCTCATACGGACAAAGAACGCCATGTCTAAGATTTGACTTGATCATGTACTGAGAAAGATATATTTCTCCATTCTGAATGGCATATTCCTTGTCGCCGGATGGTTTGTAGTTATCAAAAAATCTAATAATATTACTGTGACTTGATTTATTGAAGTACATAAAATATGATTGAATATGATATGAATGTTGCCAGCAATCTGTAATGCCCCAAAAATCCAGATTTTTGGCCTGCATTCGCGTAATATCAGCAGCTAGGGAAGGGCTTGGTCCAATTATACTATCATTGGTCAGTATGATTTCGTCGACTCCCTGGATGTTCTCTGAGAACAAGTCCAGCGCTGCTGCCCAAGAAGAAAAATCCCAGCCAAAATTATTGCGTAGAATGATGTAATCAGCGTATTGCGCCAATGATACGTGAACCAAAGTGGGGTTTCGATCCGTTGCCATCACGGCAACGACGGTGTAACCAAGTGCACGATAGGAATTAACGCAAAATATCTGTGACTTGCTCAGGGTTTCATCATTAGAAAACATTGCAATTATAGCAACTTTTTTTGAAAAGCTTGTGCTATTTGATAGTACAGATATAACACCATGTTTTCTCCAATTTAATTCAGATGCAAGTTTCTCCCTTGGCATACTCGGGTATCCAAAGAAAAAATTTGATCCACGCACCCGAAACTGATAGTCTTTATAGTTAAAAAAGAAATTCATACCCGAAAGATAGGTACTGAATCCACAATTTTTCTTTCCGTATATTTTTTCAACATCTTCACGCTCTAAATTTGCTAATAACTTTCCAATTACTATGTTGTTGTAAACAATCTCAATGATTATTTCTTCATCAATATTGTCCTGATTAAATATCCATCCAGATATATGTTGCGACGAAAGGTGATCTACACAGCCAACGTATCTTTGTGTCAAAATTTTTTGCCCCCTCAACTTAGATGAGTTTCTTTTGGATATTAATTTAATCAGGGGTCTGTCAATAATCTTTTGTATATCGAACCGAAGCTGCGCATGCATGATCGATGTCCGCGATGACTAAGGCCGACGGTCGTCGGTGGACGGACAAATGCCTTGAATGCCTCCATTTCCATGCTTTGCCCTCACGAAGAAATAGGCGCGCAGGGGCGGGTGCTTGGATGATCAATTTCTGGAAGACTTCCAAACCCTTGCCCGTCATCCTCTCCCACGATGTCAGGCTTGGCGAGGGCCTGATGATTTCATTCTTAATTGGGGTCAGCGATGATTAGCCTCGATATCAACGGCAAGGTCCGCGAAGTGGACGTGCCGGAGGACATGCCGCTTCTGTGGGTCCTTCGTGACGAATTGAATATGACGGGCACCAAGTTCGGCTGCGGCGTTGCGCAGTGCGGCGCCTGCACGGTCCATGTGGACGGGCAGCCGACCCGGTCCTGCCAGCTGCCGGCCTCTGCCGCCGTGGGTGCCAAGATCACCACGATCGAGGGTCTGTCCGGCAAGGCTGCCGCTGCCGTGCAGAAGGCCTGGGCCGATCTGGACGTGGTGCAGTGCGGCTATTGCCAGTCGGGTCAGGTCATGGCTGCCACGGCCCTGATCGCCGAGAACCAGAACCCCACCGATGCCGATATTGAAGCGGCGATGGACGGCAATGTCTGCCGTTGCGCCACTTATGTGCGGATCAAGGCAGCCGTGAAGCAGGCTGCCAAGCTGGCGAGGACCTGAGCCATGATGCTGCGTCAATTGCTGCGCCAGGCCGCGTCCAACGTGGCCGAACCCACCCCCAGCCGCCGTGCCTTTCT
>NZ_JAIXSV010000085.1 GCF_027484505.1 Asticcacaulis sp. | reverse complement strand
TGGAATCGTAATTCAAGCACCTCCCCTGATTTCAGGGGAGGTGGATTTGACGCCGCTCAGGCGTCAAAGACGGTGGGGTTAAATACCGCTGCTTTAACCCCACCCGGCCCTTCGGGCCACCGGCACCGGCCGCCCGGCTCCCCTGAAATCAGAGGAGGTGCTAAAGCGCGAAGCCGTTTCCACCTAAAATCATTCCACTCTAGAGGGACCCGGTGTTCCGGCATGCGCCCCGCAAACAAAAAAGCCCTCCGGCAGAACCGGAGGGCTTTTCTGAGTTACGGTATGGAACCTATTGCAGGGTCCACTTGAAGCGGAACTTCTTGCGGTCACCATCGCGAAGTTCACCATCGGTGCCCTTCTTGATCTTGGCGTAACGCATAAAGCCCTTCACGGTCGCCGCGCCGAAGCCATAGCCTTGAGGCTTTTCGCTTTCGACAGTACAGCCCGTGATCTTGCCTTCAGAGTTCAGAACGCAGTCAATCGTGACTTCGCCCTCAACTTCCGCGTCCTGAGCACGCGGGGGGTAAAGGTCAAGCAACTGATCCGATGTCGGCGGCGTCCATTGAGCCGTCGTGTAGCGCGGACCAGCGGGAGCAACCGGAGCCGGAGGCGGCGGGGGTCCCGGGACGATTTGCGGCGGCCCCTTGTACTCGACGCGGTCTTCCTTCTTCGTGGCTTCGATTTGAATCGGAGCCGGAGGCGGAGGCGCATCGGTCTGGATCACCGGTTCGCGAACCTGAAGCTTCGGCGGAGGCGGAGGCATATCAGGCGGCGGAGGCGGAGGCGGAGGCGGCGGTGGCGGGGGCGGTGCCAGATCTACCAGTTCGGTATCAATCTTGGTGTCTTCATATTCCACCGGCTTGATTTCGAACTTTTCGTGATAGATGTAGTAGGCCAGTCCCACGTGGGCCACGATTGCCACGCCAATACCGACGAACAAGGGCGTTTTGTCCTTGTTAATCGGGGGGTCGAGAATAGGATCTCGACGCCTGTGTGGGGTCTCTTCCATAATCTCAGGCCCTCTTACTTGTTACCATCTTCACCGATCAGAGCAACGCTGTAGTAGCCGTTGTCCTGAAGGGCATTCATCACCTGCATGAAGTCCGCATAGCGGGTCTTGCGATCGCAACGAATGAAGATGCGCTCCTTGTCCGGATCACGTTTGCCGACCTGAATTTTCATGTCGGCTCCAAGATCAGCCAGAGAGGTAGGTTTATCGCCGATAAACACACCACCATCCTGCTGGATGGAGATATAAATCGGCTTGGGCGGGTTTTGTTGCGGCGGGGCGACGGCTGTCGGAAGGTTCACTTCGATCGACACGGAGGCCATGGGAGCGGCCACCATGAAGATAATCAGAAGAACCAGCATGATATCGACGAACGGCGTAACGTTAATTTCGCTGTTCTGCTCGATATGAAACTTCGAGCCGCCGCTGCCAGAGGATAGCTTGGCTCCCATGAGTACTTACGCCCCTTTGTCGAGTTGACGCGACAGCGAGTTCATCAGTTCCGAAACGAATTGCTCCGAACGGGTGCCGTAAGCAGCGATCGAGGTGTTGAAGATGTTGTACATGACGACAGCCGGGATAGCGGCAGCCAGACCGATACCGGTGGCGAGCAGGGCTTCGGCGATACCCGGAGCCACGACGGCCAGGTTGGTCGTACCCGAGTCAGCGATACCGATGAACGAGTTCATGATGCCGTAAACCGTACCGAACAGACCGACGAAAGGCCCGATCGAACCGGTCGAAGCGAGGAAGGTCAGGCCACCCGACAGACGCTTGGCCAGACCGGCCTGAACGGCGTTGATCGAGGACGAGGCGCGGTGCAGGGTCGAGTCGCGGTGTTCGCCCGAAACCTGAAGACCGGCTTGCTTCGAGATCTGGATCTCTTCGGTGGCGACGGCGGCCATGTCGGCCATCGGGTTGCCAGCGAACTCGTCCGAGGTCGAGATGCGGTTGATGTCGGCGATCGAACGGGCGCCGCGGAAGGCTTCGAGGTAGTTGTTCGAGGACTTGTTGAGCTTCGCGAAGAACATCAGCTTGATGACCAGGATGGTCCAGGAGATGACGGACGCGAGGATCAGGCCGATCATGACGGCCTTAACGACCGGCACGGCCTGCATGAACATCGACGAAACGGTGATCTTGCCGTGACCGCCCGAGGCGGACGAGGTCGAGGACTCTTCAGCAGCGGCCGGAGCCGCTTCAGCAGCCGGGGCTTCGGCAGCAGCGGGCGACGTAGCCGCAGCAGCGGCAGCCATCGTCGGAGCGCTCAGAAGCAGCGCAGCGGCGCCGAGCAGAGCAATGAGCGGGTTGTGTTTCTTGTGTTCGAGCATTTTTCGCCAATTCCTGAATAAGGATAACCCCCGGTAGGAGGGCTGACCAAGGATTTTCGGGGGCAGCGTGAACCCCCTGGTTTAAGCCTAAGACATATTTAGAACGTGGCACACGAAAGCCCATGTTTCCGTTAAGGTCGCATGTCCCTTCGTGAACCTCTCTTGTGTTACGCATCGTCACGGATCTGCGTCCGCATACGGCTGCGCTGCGCACAAACCTTTTGCCCCTGCCCTGCCGGATGACCGGGCGTGGACGATCCCTCTGTTACACCAGTGGTTACAAAGTGATTTGCGGACTAAAAAAGCAATCCTCCCTCACCCCGTCAAGGTGCTTATCGTGCCACCGCGCGTTACATTTCGGCCACAGGCAAGGCAATTCCTGCGCTTTTTTGTTAAAAACTCAAACATGTCCGATAGTTAAGCTCGACGGGACTTGGGAGAATATTTTTGCGTGAGATAAATTTTTTTTAATTCGGGGTATCGGTTGCCGTGCAACTTGCATCGAAAAGGCGAAAAAACCACCCGCTTTCAACGCTATGTGTCAAATTTATAAAGACGTTTTTACGAACGTCCGGACGTCTCTCGTCTCGGAAAGCGACCGGATTCGGCTGTGTCTTTGCCCTTTATGCGGTACAAGATAACGCTAACACTGGCAAAATATTACCGATAATGGGAAATTTTCCCGCATTGCAGCAAAAGACAGTGTTCGGAGCATCCGGAAAGCGGATTTAAACCGCCTGAAACGGCTCGGGTTTAACGCCCTGTCGGGCCCAGGATGGTGTAGCCCGTCACCTTGGCCGACAATTCGCTGGCCAGTTCGTAGCTGAGATAGCCATCCGCGACGCGGCCATTGGCCTTCTGCCATTCGCGCAGGGCCTTTCGCGTACCGATACCGATAACCCCATCGACAGTCCCGGCGTTAAATCCCGCCGCATTCAGCGCCGTTTGCACATTTTTACGCACCGCCAGAGACAGGGGCTGTTCATCCGGCCAAGGTGTCTTCAACGCGCTGCGCCCCGCGATTCCATCGGCATTCAGCCCGACGGCCAGTGCATAGGCGGTGGAATTATTGTATTTGCGAATGACGAAATGGTTGGGCAGGGCCAGAAAGGCCGGCCCCTTTGCCCCCGACGGCAGAATCAGTACCGCCGATGCCGTCTTTTCGCTGGCATTCCAGTTGCCGCCGTCGGCGCGGACGACGCCCTTTTGCGCCCACCAGTCGGGCGTCTGACTTTCGGTTTCGGCCAGATAGTAGTCGAAATCCGCCGGAAGCGTCACCTCAACCGCCCAGGCCTGCCCCGGACGCCAGCCCTCGCTTTTCAGCAGATTAGCAGCGGAAGCCAGAGCGTCAGAGTCCGAGGTCCAGATATTGACGTGGCCATCGCCGTCGCCATCCTGCCCCAGCTTCAGATAGTTTTCCGGCAGGAACTGCGTCTGACCCATCGCCCCGGCCCATGAGCCTTTCAACTCCTGACGGATCGCCTTGCCGCTCTTTATAATGGACAGCACACTGAGCAACTGCGTCTCGGCCCAATCGCGGCGACGTCCGTCATAGGCCAGAGTCGCAAAGGCGGTGAGGACGTCGATATCGCCCTGCACGCGGCCATAGTCGCTTTCCATGCCCCAGACGCCGCCCAGCACTTCGCGCGGCACGCCATAGCGGGCTTCGATGGCGGCAATATCAGGATTGGCATTGACGCGCTCGCGCCCCGTCTGGATACGCGCGGCCGATACGGCGTTTTTCACGTAGGACGAGACAGGCTTGGAAAACTCCGGCTGCCCCGTATCGGCCTTGACCACCGATTCTTTCGGCTGGACGTCGGCCAGCAGGTTTTCAACAAAGGCGCGGTCAAAGCCTCTGGCCACCGCCTTGGCCACAAAGGCCTCACGCCAGTCGGCGAACGTCGCATAGGTGACCGGGGCGGATGCCGGCGCTGGCTTCGGTGGCGTTTGCTGCGTATCGGTCGCCTGCCCCGTTTCGGCGCGCGGCGGCTGCGGCTTGTTCTCGATCGGCGTCGGCAGGCTGGAGGCCGTCGAACAGGCGCCGAGGAACAGACACAGACTGAGTACACGCCGCTTCATACAGATCATCCTTCCGATACAGGTACGAATCTTAGCCTTGGAATGATGTCATTTCCAAGCGCAAAGCGGTAAACAAGCTGTTATGAGCGCTTTTCGACCAGTCCGGACAGCACCTCTATATAGCGGGCAAAGGCCTGACGCCCGGCAGGGGTGATATGTACGCGCGTCAGTGGCTTCTTGCCCTGATAGCCCTTGATGATCTCCACATAGCCCGCGTCTTCCAGCTTGGAGAGGTGCACCGACAGATTGCCCTGAGTCGCTTCGAGCACGCCTTTCAGCTCGTTGAAATCGGCCGCTTCGGCGTCGGCCAGATAGGCCATGATCCCCAGCCGCAGGCGGCCGTGGATCGCATCGTCCAGCCGGTTGACGTCAAAGCCACTCATAAACCTACGCCCGCTGCCCGGCGTCGGAACGCACCAGAAGATAACCCGGCACCGCCATCAGCAGCACCAGCGCCCCCGACAGGATCAGCAGATATTCCGGCGTTTCAACGCGCCAGGCCAAAAGAACCGCGGTCGCAAACCAGCCGGCGCAAACAAGCGCAGGCCACAGCTTACGCTGGGCCACCGCCGCCACGTACCACCCGGCCCCCATCAGGGCACAAAGTGAAATCGGATAAAGCATCCAGATGAGCCACAGCTTTTGTGTGAAGGCCGCATAACCAAAGACCAGGTTCATAAACAGATTGGCCAGCCCGACACCGCCAAAGGCGGCATTAATGGCCCGGCTGCCGGCATTGGCGTGCGTCTTGTGCCGGTCGCGCCACAAAACTACACCCACCACGATCAGAAACAGTAGGGTCGGCAGGATTCCGTTGATCAGATGACCTAAGGCCCCCAGTCGGAGGCTGCCGCTCATGTCCAGACCGTGCAACAGGCATTGCAGGCCGTACAGCAGACCGCCTGACAGGAGCAGCACGCCGCCCGATAACTGCACCTGCTCGCCGCGATCGACCAGCGCCTTGATAAAGGCCAGAGCTTCCCGCGCGGCCTGCGGGTCTGTGTCGGAACCTGTATCGACAGATTTTTCGGTCCTGAGTGTTTCCGGCTCCCGCTCGCGCGGCGACGACTGCCTCATCGCATAGCCCGGTGCTGCCATCAGCGCCAGCAGGGCCACACCCAGACAGAAGAGATAGGCGGCCACCTGCGTCATCAGCACGGTCAGGGCCAGCGTGGTGACGAACCATCCCGCCGAAACCACACCCAGCCACAACTTTCGACGAATCAGGCTGGCGGCATACCACACCGCCCCCTGCATGGCGCAGATGACGATGGGGTACAAAAGCCAGATTGTCGTGGACTGGCGACTGATCGCCAGCCAGCCAAACGTCACGGCGATGATCAGGTTCAGCAGTCCTGCTGAGGTGTAGCTGGCCGTCAGGGCGCGGGTCGCCACACCGCCCTTCCCTTTGCGCTCGCGCCAGGCGACATAGGCGATTACCCCCAGAAACGGCAGGGTCGGACCGATGGCCAGCCACAGGCCGAACGGCGGAGCGACCTTAACCCAGCCCGCTTCGATGGCCGCATAGACAAGCGTCTGAAGGCCATAGAGCAGCCCCGCCCAGAAGAAGACCAGCCCCGCCGAAGCCTGAGCACGCGGCCCCTCCCCGGCGAAGGATCGGGCAAAGGCCAGATCCGCCGGTTCGGCAACGCGTGGTTTAAAAAATACCCGACCCATGATCAGCAATCAGACTGTAGCGGTTGTTGCGGGCGGCTGGCGCTTGCGCGAAATACGCTTGCGGCCATCCAGAATCGCCCCGATGAAACTGTACCTTACCAGAAGCTGATAGCTGAGCAGCGAAAGAAACAGCGTGCTCAGAACCGCCAGCGGCAGCTTGACGAAATAAGGCGCCGAGAGGTCGAGCAACAGGTACTGCATCAGCAACACCAGCGGCAGATGCACCAGATAGACCCAATAGGCCGAATCCGCCACATAGCGCCAGAAGCGGCTGGGGCGATCCAGAAAGCGCAGGGCGACGCCGATCAGCCCCAGACACCAGCTCCACAGACCCAGCACATAGGCTGCGGAATAGAGAGCCCGCCACGCGCCGCCCGTCACCGCATCGGTTTCGGCCTGATGCCCGCCCAGCCATTGCGCCGTAAGCGTCAACGCCACCGCTGAAAAGAGATTCAGAAAGCCTTTCTTACGGACCATCTCCAGCCGGTCGGCATTGCGATGCAGGCACCAACCGAAGGCAAAGGCCGACAGATATGCCGCCACCGCCAGAGCATTGGGCACAAAGCCCTTGTCCGGCGTCGGGATGCCGAGCCAGTGCTCCCATTGCGGCTGCACCTGAATGAGCAACCACAGCGGCAGGCCGAAGACCAGCGGGGTCAGGTCCCAGCGGATGACAAAGCCGAACAGGTTGTCGGCCACGCGGCGCAAGGCCCCGCCGCTGTCTATAAAGGCGAGGAGCCCGCGCAGCGGTACACACACCGCATAAAGCAACAGCAGCATATACAGGAACCACAGGTGCGTCAGGGGAAAGGTCTCTGCCGTCAGGGGCGGCGGCGGCGCGGGCGGCTGGTTCGCCAGTGACGGATTGGCTTTCAGGGCGGCGAGAATGAGAACGGTGATAATGGCTGCCAGCACCGGAAACCAGAACAGGACCAGCGGCCCCGCCACGCGCTTTACGCGATCTAGGAAAAAGCCCATAGCCCCGCGTTTGCGGTACAGCAGACGCGCGAAAAACCCGGCCAGTATAAAGAACAGGCTCATGCGGAACATGTGGATGGTGAAAAACAGCACCCCTACAGAGGCATTGCCCGAAGGGTCGTTCACGATCCAGGCGGGCGGCGACATATAGGCCAGCCCGGCGTGCAGCACGACGCCCAAAAACAACGCGCCACCGCGTACCGCATCGAGCGCATAATAGCGCGCACCCTCTGTCATTTGCGTCTCATTCGTCATGGCGCCCTCCTCCGGCGTCACCCCGGCCATAACGCCGTTGCGTCGGATTATATAAACCAGTTTATAATTTAAACTAGTCTGAAAATGACAAATCCATCAGCCGCTCGCCCCCGGTCGTGATTTGTGCAAAAAGCCGCTCACAGATTGTTGACTTGTGTCTGCGCTTCGCGTAGGAACCGCGCCTCACACATGGCTTGAAGGCTTCGCCCCCGTCTGGGCTGCGCGAATTCGGTCAAAGCCTCAGTCATTACTTAGTCAAAGGTTGGGACCATGAAAGTCCGTAGCTCGCTGAAGTCGCTGAAGACCCGTCACCGGGACTGCAAGATCGTCCGTCGCAAGGGCGTGGTCTATGTCATCAACAAGACCGACCCGCGCTTCAAGGCCAAGCAAGGCTAATCGGCCCCGATTAGGCCCTGAAGGCTTACAGAATTCAGCGTCCGGAGCCCGCTCCGGGCGCTTTTCTCGTTCATCATCTCTACAAAATTCATCCACAGCTCAGGCGCGGCTGGCGAATCGCGGCGTATTGAGCGGGTGATTCGCATGGTTTATGGTGAACGGGACCTCCGTTTTCCCTTTCAAGGATAGTTTCATGGCCGACGATCAGTCCGCTCACCCCGACGTCATCACCGCCGCCGCGCAAGGCCGCCTGAAATCGTTCATCGAGCGCATCGAACGCCTCGAAGAGGACAAGGCCGCCATCGCCGGCGATCTGAAAGACGTCTATGCCGAAGCCAAGGGCGAAGGCTTTGATACCAAGGTGATGCGCAAGGTGGTCAGCCTTCGCAAGAAGGACAAGGTCAAGCTTCAGGAAGAAGAAACCCTGCTGGACCTCTACCTGTCGGCCATTGGCGGGCTGTGATGCGATCCTCTCCTGACAAAGGAGAGGATTTTTTATTTGACCCGAATGCCTGAGCGGCGTGTGATGCCAAAATGGCGTTCAAATCCAAAACGCCCGGCAAGGGGCTGACGCGCAAGAGCGAACTGAAGACAAAGGCCCCTCTGTCATCACGTGGCGGTCTGTCTTCCCGGCCGGCTGCGCCCAAACCGCCGTCCCCGCTCGATGAAAAGAAGGCCCTGCAAAAGCGCACCCTGCGGGCGCTGGAACGCGCCAAAAAGGCCGCGGCCGAGGCGGGCGTCGATCTGTCCGAATGGGAGAACGACTTTATCGACAGCGTCAGCGACCGCGTAAAAACCTATGGCCGCGCCTTTGCCGATCCGGACAAGGGCGCGATCAATGGCACCCTGTCCCTACTGCAAGGCGTTAAGCTGCGTGAAATCCGTCAGAAGGTGAAATCGCGGGCTGCCAAGCCCGCCGAAGAGGAAAACTGAACTGAAGCGTCCCGGATAGCGTACTCTGATAAACCGCTATTGATGGAGCGTCCGAT
Organism: Asticcacaulis sp.; assembly: GCF_027484505.1. Lineage (GTDB taxonomy): Bacteria > Pseudomonadota > Alphaproteobacteria > Caulobacterales > Caulobacteraceae > Asticcacaulis. Next base: position 11,979 of record NZ_JAIXSV010000085.1, on the reverse strand, counting down.
GCGTTCACGTGCCCTTCTGTTTGCCCTGGCTCTGACCACTGTTGGTGCGAGCAGTCTGTCCGGCTGCGCCTCGCTGGACATCGCCAGCAACAGCCGCCCGCAACCGGCCTTCGAGCTTGAGTCCTACTTTACCGGGGAAACCCGCGCCTATGGCGTGTTCGAAGACCGCAGCGGCAAGGTCAGCCGCACCTTCAGCGTGGTGACGCGCGGCACACCAACCGCCGATGGCTTCGTGCTGGATGAGCGCTTCTTGTGGAATGATGGCGAGCGTCAGACGCGCACCTGGACCTTCCGCAAGCTCAGCAATGGCCTCTATGAAGGCCGCGCACAGGACGTGGCCGGAACCGCGCGCATCGAAACCGGCGGTGACGCCATCCGCATCCGCTACCTGCTCAACCTCCCCTATCAGGGCGGCACGCTTAAGGTACGCTTCGACGACTGGTCGCATTTGGTGGCCGACGGGGTCGCTATCAACCGCGCCGATGTGTCGAAATTCGGCGTGCATGTGGGGCGGGTGACCTTAAGCTTTATCAAGCCCGGACACCCGGCCCCTGTGGCCGAGTCTTTAAGCAAAGACTTTAAGTAATTAACCGGCTTCCTTGACCATGCCTTCAAGGCCGCAGTCGCGCACCTTGCGATAAAGCGTTGAACGCCCGATGCCCAGACGGCGCGCCACTTCGGACATATGCCCGGCATAGACGCTGATGGCGTGTTCGATCAGGTCGCGTTCGATCTCTTCCAGCTTACGCAGGTGCCCGGCCCCATCGAGGATCTTCACCGGCTGATCCGGCAAGCCTGCATCAAGCTGCGTCATGGCCGCCTGATGCTCGACAATCACCGGCGGCAGCACCGGCGTGGACACGGCGGCCTGCGGCAGGTGCTGACCCGAAATGGCCGGGAAGTCATAGGCCTGAAGGTGCGGCGTATCGGCCAGCACAATGGCGCGATAGATGGTGTTTTCCAACTGACGCACATTGCCGGGCCAGTCGTAAGCACACAGAAGCTGCATGGCGTCCGACGCCACCCCCGCCACGCGCTTGCCCTCTTCGACATTGAAGCGGCGTATGAAGTGTTCGATCAGGGCCGGAATATCCTCACGACGCTCGCGCAAGGACGGGGCTTCGATCGGGAAGACATTGAGGCGGTAGAAGAGGTCTTCGCGGAAATGCCCGGCCTTGACCTGATCCTGAAGGTTGCGATTGGTCGCCGAAATGATGCGCACATCGACCTTAACCGGGCGTTTGGCACCGATGGGGTCGATTTCGCCCTCCTGAAGGGCGCGCAGCAGCTTGACCTGCATGTCGAGCGGCAGTTCGCCCACCTCATCGAGGAACAGAGTACCGCCGCTGGCCTCCTGAAACTTGCCGAGGTGCTTGTCTGACGCGCCGGTAAAGGAACCCTTTTCGTGACCGAACAGGATGGACTCGACCAGATTGGCCGGCAAGGCGCCGCAGTTAACCGCGACGAAGGGCTTGCCGGCGCGGTCCGATGAGCCCTGAATAGCGCGCGCAATCAGTTCCTTACCCACACCGCTTTCGCCCAGGATCAGCACGGGGATGCCCGATCGCGCGGCGCGTTCGCCCAGACGGCGCACCATCTGCATGGCCGCAGACGTCCCGACCAGATCATCGAAGGACGTGCGATTGGTGACCTGCTTCTTCAGGCGCGTCACCTCGGCGGCCATATCCCCCATCTGCAAGGCGTTGCGCACGCTGACCAGAATACGCTCCGGAGAGGCCGGCTTGATAAAGAAGTCCTGCGCCCCGGCCTGCATGGCCTTGACCACCGTGTCGATGCCACCCGAAGCGGTCAGCACCACCACCGGCGTGCGGATACCCGCCGCGCGGATGTCCTTGAGCGTGTCGATACCCGACTGCCCCGGCATGACCAGATCAAGGATAACCGCGTCAATGCCGGAGGTGGTGGTCAGGCGGTCATAGGCCTGCGGTCCGTTCTCGGCGTGGACGACCGCAAAGCCCTCGCGTTCCAAAACGGCCTGAATCAGCCGCCGCTGGGTCGGATCATCGTCGCAAATCAGGATCGTTTTGGCCATTTGGGACACCATCTCATCGGGTTTACCGGTCCGAAAGGAGGCGGACACGGCTTATTTTGAGACAGCTTGTAAACCAAAGCCTTGAAAATCCCGTTGAAAGACAAGGTTAATGTGCCGTTGAGAGACTCGTGTTTCCCACCATTGTCCGGCGCTTTCCCTCTCGCTTTTGAATTTTGTTTTGGTTAGAGCCAAAGGTATGACCCAGACCGCATCGACCGATTCCGCCCCTGCCGTGTTCACCGCCCTGCCGGTGTGGGACCTGACCGATCTTTACAGCGGTGTGGACGATCCGAAGATCGCCGCTGACTTTGCCGAAGCCGCGGCGACGCTGAAAGAGCTTCAGAAGCTACAGGGCAATTTCGTGGCAGCGCGCGGCAATGCCGAGCGACTGGGCCTGCTGATTGATCAGGCGGCCACGCTCTATGAGCGCGCCTCGGACCGCATGGCCGGCGCCATGGCCTATACGACCCTCGCTTCGACCATCGCGCGCGAAGATACGCAGATTGCCAAGCTCGATGCCGACCTGCGTAACAAGGCGGCGCTGATCTCTACCGACAGCCTGTTCCTGTCGCTGGAACTGAACCAGTTGGAAGACTGGGAAATCGAACAGGCGTTGCGCGTCACCGAAAAGGCACAGAAGTGGCGGCCGTGGCTGCGCCGAATCCGCGCCAACCGCCCGCACGAATTGTCGGCCGATCTGGAAAAGCTGCTGCTGGAAAAGATGCCGGGCACCGCCTCATGGGTGCGCCTGTTCGATGAAACCCTGACCCGTTTGCGCGTTAAAATCGGGCCAAAGTCCAAGCCCGAGATCCTGACGCTCAATGACGCCCTGACGCGCCTGTCCTCGCCTGATGAGGCCGTGCGTAAGGCCGCCGCCGAAGGCCTGTCTGTGGCTTTGAAAGACAACGCGCCGGTGCTGGCTCTGGCGCTCAATACGCTGGCCTTTGAAAAGCAGGTCGAAGACCGCTGGCGCAAATTCGCCACGCCCGCCGCCTCGCGCCATCTGGCCAATGAGGTCGATGGCGATGCCGTCGATGCCATGGCCGAAGCGGTCAGCGAATCCTACGCGGCCCTGTCGCATCGCTACTATGCGCTGAAGGCGAAGATCATGGGCAAGACGGTATTGAATTTCTGGGACCGCAATGCCCCCCTGACCAGCGCCGCCCCCAAACTCTATAGCTGGGACGAAGCCAGGCGCATTGTGCTCGATTCCTTCGCCCGTCTGGGGCCGGACTTTGCCGAGCGCGCCGCTGTCTTTTTTGAAAAGCCGTGGATCGACGCCCAGCCGCGCGAAGGCAAGTCGTCGGGAGCCTATGCCCATCCGGTGTCATCCAGCCACCACCCCTATGTGATGCTCAACTTCACGGGCGAGCGACGCGAAATGCTAACCCTCGCTCACGAACTGGGCCATGCGGTGCATCAGACGCTCGCAGCCCCTCTGGGGTCGATCCTCGCCGATACGCCACTGACTCTGGCGGAAACCGCGTCGATCTTTGCCGAAGGGCTGGTGTTCGAATATCTGGTCGCCGACGCATCGCCCGAAGACAGGAAGGCCCTACTGGCCGGGAAGATCGAAGACGGCCTCAACAGCGTGGTGCGTCAGATCGCCTTCCACCGCTTCGAAGAACGCTTCCATGCTGAGCGCCTTGAGGGCGAGGTTCCGGTCGATCGGCTCAACGCCCTGTGGCTGGAGGTGATGGGCGAGTCACTGGGGCCCGCAATCAAGCTGAATGACGGCTATGAATACTGGTGGGCCTATATCAGCCACTTCGTCCACGCGCCCTTCTACGTCTATGCCTATGCCTTCGGTGATCTGCTGGTGTCGGCCCTGATGGAAAAGCGCCGCGAAAATCCCGAAGCCTTCACCCCTCTTTATGCGCAGCTTCTGTCGGCGGGCGGTACGAAAACCTATGTCGAAGCGCTGGCCCCGTTCGGTCTCAATCCGCGCGAGAAGGCCTTCTGGGAGATGGGCTGTCAGCGGCTGAAAGGCCTGATCGACCAGTTCGAAGCGCTGTTTTAGGGGTTGGCCACGAAAAACATGAAAAACTCGAAAAATAAGAACGTGTTTGCACATAAACCGGACGTGCACTGACCTCAGGCTTTGCCGTCAAACGGCTTTTCGTGTTTTTCTCTTACCGCCCGATATAGCGTTCCGGGCGGTGCCAGCTCATCATCACCAGACTCATGGCCGCCGCCGAGACGACCGAGTACAGCAGCCGCTCCCCCGGTATAACGAACATCGACGCCGCCATGATGATCAGGTCGATGATCAGTTGCGTCTGACCGGCATTGATGCCGCGCTTTTTCTGAAGATAGAGGGATAAGACCCCCGTGCCCCCGGCTCCGGCCCCATGCCGGGCCAGCGACAATATTCCCATGCCGATAATCGTCCCGCCGAAGACGGCCGCAAATAAAGGCTGCACATAATCGATATGTACGGCCATCGGCATCAGCACAGCCAGCCCCATGATCGCCATGGAAACGATGATGGTCTTGATCATGAAGACCCGCCCCATGCCCAGATAGGCAAAGATGAAGAAAGGCACATTGATCAGCATGAACAGCACGCCGACCGGCAACGGGATCAGATAGGACACCAGCAGCGCAATCCCGGCCACCCCTCCGGTGACCAGCCCGACGGTCTTCAGCAGCACAATGCCCAGCACGATCATCGAGCAGCCGATGGCGAAGGCATAGGCGTCCTCCAGAGGCGTGTGCTTCAAACGCTCCGTCGATCCGTCATTGGTGTTACCGGGCTTTAGCGAGGCCCAAAGTCTGGCAAAAATCATGCGTGTGGCTCTAAACTAAGATCGCACCCGCCTGTCGTTCATCCCTGTCCGGATCATGCCGGAACCTGTTTTTATAATTTCACTTGCAACCGTTTTAGGCGATTTCAGCGCCTGCGTCCATCAGCCGTTGACCGCAAAGCCCAGCTTTTGTAGAAAAGTACGAACGACAGACTTTTTCAGGGACACGAATCCAATGGCCGGACATCAATCGGGCGACTACCACAAGGGCGAGATGAACATCCACGAACAGTCGGAAACCTACGACCTGTTCATGGGCCTGACCAAGTGGGGCAGCCTGATCATCGCCGTCGGCATCCTGTTCTTCGTGCTCCTGTTCGCCGTTAAGGGCGCGGGCTTCTTCATCGCTGGCTTCGTTTCGGCCGTCGTGGCCGTGATCGGCTTTCTGGTGCTCAAGAAGAAGCCGGACGCCCACTGAGCGCGCCGATAGATCAGAGCCAAAGGCCCCACCCGCTGGGGCCTTTTTTGCAACCGGCGCGGCGGATCATCCACCGCACGCTCGACCGGTTGCCTGCGCCACTGGCCGAATTTATCCTGTTTGGCCTGAAGATGGCGTGGTCATGCCTGTTCGGTGCGGCCATGCTGGGGCTTCTGATCGTCACGCACCTGTTCTGGCCGGATAAGGCCCCGCTGCTGCGCTACGATTTCCTGTTCGTCGCGGCAGTTCTTCTGCAAATCCTGATGCTGGTCCTGCGGCTTGAAACCTTCGAGGAGGCGCGGGTCATCTTTCTCTATCACGTCGTCGGCACGGTGATGGAGATTTTCAAGACGCATATGGGCTCCTGGGCCTATCCGGACGACGCCCTTATCCGGGTCGCGGGTGTACCGCTGTTTACGGGCTTTATGTATGCCTGCGTCGGCTCCTTCATCGCTCGCGCCAGTCGGGTCATGGACCTGAGATACACCCACTATCCGCCATTGTGGGCCACCTATTTGCTGGCGGCGCTGATCTATCTCAACTTCTTCACCCATCATTATATCTGGGATTTTCGCTATCTGCTGTTTGCCGCCATCGGCGGGCTGTGGTGGCGAAGCTGGATCGTCTTCCGCGTTGACCAAAAGGATCGCCGGATGCCCTTCATCCTCGCCAATGCCCTGACGGCCTTCTTTCTGTGGGTGGCCGAAAACATCGGCACGGCCACGCGCACCTGGGTCTATCCGGATCAGGACGTCTGGCACATGGTCAGCCTGCACAAGATGGGCGCGTGGGCGCTCCTGCTGGTCCTCAGCTTCGTCATGGTCAGCCTCGTCATCCCGCCACGCGCCCCACAGGAAGTTGAAGACCGTAAATCCGCAGAACCGTGATAGGTTGACATCTGCCGCAGGTCAGCCTGGCTCAACGCTTAGGCTTCTAAAACTGTCTTTACTAAACTCCGGCAAGGCCGTAAGGCCAAAGCATAAGAAGAATAAAGTAGCGTAAATCGTTGCAATTGTGAGGATTTTTCTGATGTAATCAGACAAATCCGGGGAGAGACACTTGGTTCTTGTCATCGGAATACCAAAGGAAACCCTGACGGGGGAAACGCGGGTCGCCGCGACACCCGACACGGTCAAGAAATGGGTCGCCAGCGGCCAGCGCGTTGTGGTGGAAACCGGCGCGGGCCTCAGCGCGGCCTTTACCGACGAAGCGTTCACCGCCGCGGGCGCCGAGATCGCGGACACTAAAGCCGTGTGGTCGTCGGCAGACATCCTGCTCAAGGTGCGCGGCCCATCCACCACCGAGGCGAAGACGCTGAAACAAGGCGCGACCGTCGTCGCCCTGCTCGACGCCTACCGCGAAAAGGACGCGCTGAAAGCGCTGGCCGAGGCCGGTGTGACCGCCTACGCCATGGAGTTCGTGCCGCGCATCACCCGCGCGCAGGTGATGGACGCCTTGTCGTCTCAGGCCAATCTGGCCGGTTATCGCGCTGTGATCGAAAGCGCGCACCTGTACGGCAAGGCCTTTCCGATGATGATGACGGCGGCGGGCACGGTCGCCCCGGCCAAGGTTTTTGTGATGGGCGTCGGTGTGGCCGGGCTTCAGGCGATTGCTACGGCGCGGCGTTTGGGCGCGGTCGTCTCCGCCACCGATGTGCGCCCGGCGACCAAGGAACAGGTCGAATCGCTAGGGGCCAAGTTCATCGCGGTCGAGGACGAAGAGTTCAAAAACGCCCAGACCGCCGGCGGCTACGCCAAGGAAATGTCTGACGACTATAAGGCCAAGCAAGCCGAACTGATCAGCGGCCATATTGGCAAGCAGGATATCGTCATCACCACGGCCCTGATCCCCGGCCGCCCGGCCCCCCGGCTGGTCACGGCAGCGCAGGTCGCCTCGATGAAAGCCGGTTCGGTGCTGGTTGATATCGCGGCGCCGCAGGGCGGCAATGTCGAAGGCTGCGTGCCCGATAGCGTGGTGGAAACGAACGGCGTCAGGATCTACGGCCCGACCAATATCGTTGCCGCCATCGCCAATGACGCCTCAGCCCTTTATGCCAAAAATCTTCAGGCCTTTCTGGGGCTGCTGATCAAGGACGGCGCACTGAGCCCGGATTTTGAGGATGAGATTCTCAAGGCCGCGCTGGTCACGCAAAACGGTGCCGTGGTGCACCCCAACTTACAAAATTAAGGGGGAAACCGTGGAACATATCAATCCCACCGTCTTCCATTTCGCCATCTTCGTGCTGGCGGTCTTTGTGGGCTATTACGTTGTCTGGTCGGTGACACCAGCCCTGCATACGCCGCTGATGGCCGTCACTAACGCCATCTCCTCGGTCATTATCGTCGGCGCCCTGATCGCGGCGGCGGCCTCCGGTTTCGGTGCCGGCACATGGTTTGCCAAGGGCTCCGGCGCCATCGCCAGCGCGCTGGCGGCTGTCAATATCTTCGGCGGCTTCATGGTCACGCGCCGGATGCTGGCCATGTACAAGAAAAAAGAGCGACCCGCTCAGGTTAAAAAAGAAGGGGCGCACTGATGTCTTTCGCTGATTTTTCCGCCCTCGCCTATCTCGTTTCGGGCGTGCTGTTTATTCTGGCCCTGCGCGGCCTGTCGTCACCGGAAACCTCGCGTCAGGGTAATCTTTACGGCATGATCGGTATGGCCATCGCCGTCGGCGTGACGCTTCTGGGGCTGTTTATCGGCGGCGAGATCGACCCCGTCACCATCGCCCTGATTCTGGGCGGTGTGGCCGTGGGTGGCTTTGCCGGAGCGACCATCGCCAAAAAGGTCTCGATGACCTCCATGCCACAGCTTGTGGCCGCCTTCCACTCTCTGGTCGGTCTGGCTGCCTGTCTGGTCGCCGTGGGGGCCCTCTATGCGCCCGACGCCTTCCACATCGACTCCGGCCTCGGCATCAAAACGCAGTCGATCATCGAACTGAGCTTAGGCGTCGCCATCGGTGCCATCACCTTCACAGGCTCGGTCATCGCCTTTGCCAAGCTGAACGGCAACATGTCCGGTGCCCCGATCATCCTGCCGGCCCGGCACGCGCTGAATATCGGCATCGGTCTGGCCATCTTCGCCCTGATCGGCGTGCTGATCGCCACGGCGGGTCAGGCGCAATGGGCCTTCTGGCTGATCTTCGCCCTGTCGCTGGTGCTGGGTGTGACCCTGATCATCCCCATCGGCGGGGCCGACATGCCGGTCGTCGTCTCCATGCTCAACTCCTATTCAGGCTGGGCCGCGGCCGCGCTGGGCTTCACGCTGGAAAACATCGCCCTGATCATCACCGGTGCGCTGGTCGGCTCCTCCGGGGCCATCCTCAGCTACATCATGTGTAAGGGTATGAACCGCTCCTTCGTCTCGGTCATTCTGGGCGGGTTCGGGGCGGATACCTCGGCCGCCGCCGCCGGTGGCAAGGTCGAGACTCGCCCGGTCAAGCAAGGCTCCGCCGATGACGCTGCCTTCATCATGAAGAACGCCTCCAAGGTCATAATCGTGCCGGGCTACGGCATGGCGGTGGCTCAGGCTCAGCACGCTCTGCGCGAAATGGCCGACAAGCTGAAAGAGGAAGGCGTTGAGGTCAAATACGCCATCCACCCGGTGGCAGGTCGCATGCCGGGTCATATGAACGTACTGCTGGCCGAAGCCAATGTCCCCTATGATGAGGTCTTCGAACTGGAAGACATCAATAGCGAGTTTGCCACGGCGGACGTCGCCTTTGTTATCGGGGCCAATGACGTCACCAATCCGGCCGCCAAGACCGACCCGACCTCGGCTATCTTCGGTATGCCGATCCTCGACGTCGAAAAGGCGCAGACCGTTTTGTTCGTCAAACGCGGCATGTCGTCGGGCTATGCCGGGGTCGAAAACGAACTCTTCTTCCGTGACAATACGATGATGCTATTTGCCGATGCGAAGAAAATGGTCGAAGGGATCGTCAAGGCCCTCTGAGACCCGTCATTCCAACCACAAAAAAAACTCTCGATCCATGATCGGGAGGTTTTTTAGAGCGTGATTTCGTTCAAATTGAATAGAAATCACGCTCTAAATTTTTGGTTTAACGCGCTTTTTTATCCGAAAAGTGTGTCACACTTTTCGGAAAGCGCTCTAATCGGCCGATTGCGGGCGGAAGCTATGGCGGCGGGCCTTACGCAGGAAGCGCCGCCGCACCGGCCCCAGAACGCGGTCCTTGGTCCGGGAAATCACCAGTTTTTCGGTCCTCAGCATCTGATGCCAGATGATCGACAGAAATTTTGCGCGCGGACGCAGCAGACGGCGAACCGGGGTCAGCCACTTCGGGTGACGCCGCCAGGTGCGGATAAACTGCCGCTTGGCCCAGTAAGAGTTGCGCAGAACAATAACCAAGCCGGCAATGGAGACGGGCAGGCCCATAGGTCCCGGCAGGGGCGCAATGATCACACCCAGAACCACAATCAAGAAACCGAGCCCGACCAGAACCCCGCGCCACAGGCGGCTGGCGCCGCTACGCACATGGCCCTTGCGACGGGTTTTGGACTTGTGAACTTTCGGTGAGGCGCTCACGAGCGCGCGCGACTTCGCCGCCTTCCCGGAGGAAGGTTTGAAAAGTCCCGCCAATAAGCCCTTCGGCCCGCTCATCGTCTTGCTCCGTGGTCCTGTATGGTCGTTCTAAACCGTTTCAGGCCCTATTCTGTCAGTAGCCGTTCAAAGCTACCATACCAGGGTTATGATATCGTAAGTTCAGGCTAATAATCCCGCCGTGATCGCGATATGGGAATCGTCACCGTCTTTATAAAGAGGCTCTAAGGTCGAAATTGCGGCCTTTTCGCCCCAATTGGCTTCACTTCGCGTAAAAGCCGCGACACGTGGCGTGATGGCCACAAAGCGTGCCTTCCATCACACAGGGTTTGAAAAAGGCGGCTCCGAAGAACCGCCTTTTGTTCAATGGATTAACCGCTGTCCGAGACGGCGGATTGTTCCGCCGCCTCGCGGTTTTCCCGCTCAAACGCCGCTTGGCTCGCCGCAGGTGCGGCGGCGCGCAGTCGCACGCTGTCCGAGACGGCGGATTACTCCGCCGCCTCGTCCATGTAGCTCTCCATTGGCGGGCACGAGCAGACCAGATGGCGGTCGCCATAGACATTGTCGATCCGGTTGACCGGCGACCAGTACTTGTTGACCATCGCGCCCCTGGTCGGGAAGCAGGCTTCCTGACGGCTGTAGGCGCGGTCCCACGTATCAGAGGCCAGATCGAAGATGGTGTGCGGCGCGTGACGCAGCGGGCTTTGCTCCGCCGTGAAGCGGCCATTGGCCACGTCGTCGATTTCGCGTTTGATGTCGATCATGGCGTCGCAGAAGCGGTCCAGCTCGGTCTTGGCCTCGGACTCCGTCGGCTCGATCATCAGCGTGCCCGGCACCGGGAAGCTCATGGTAGGGGCGTGGAAGCCATGGTCGATCAGGCGCTTGGCCACATCGTCCACCGTCACACCGGTGGCGTCCTTGATGGGACGCATGTCGATGATGCACTCATGCGCCACGCGGCCCTTTTCGCCGCGATAGAGCACCGGATAGTGCCCTTCAAGGCGCGCGGCGATGTAGTTGGCATTGAGGATGGCCACCTCGGTCGCCTTACGCAGACCCTGATCGCCCATCAGCAGCATATAGGCAAAGGAGATCGGCAGAATGGAGGCCGAGCCATAGGGCGCGGCCGACACCGCCCCCGCCTCGCCCGTTTGCGGGTCCGACGGCAGGAAGGGTTTCAGGTGCGCCTTGACGCCGATCGGGCCCATGCCGGGACCACCGCCGCCGTGCGGGATGCAGAAGGTCTTATGCAGGTTGAAGTGGCTGACGTCCGAGCCGTAGTGCCCCGGACGCGACAGGCCGACCTGCGCATTGAGGTTGGCCCCATCCAGATAGACCTGCCCGCCCGCCGCGTGGACAAGGTCACAGATCTCCTTGATCGCTTCTTCGAACACGCCGTGGGTGGACGGATAGGTGATCATGATGGCCGCCAGATTGGCCGCGTACTGATCGACCTTGAGCTTCAGATCGGCCATATCGACATTGCCATCCTCGTCACAGGCGACCACCACCGTCTTCATGCCGACCATCTGGGCCGAGGCCGGGTTGGTGCCATGCGCCGACGCCGGGATCAGGCAGATGTCGCGGTGCGCGTCGCCACGCGACAGGTGATAGCCCCGGATGGCCAGAAGGCCGGCATATTCGCCCTGCGCGCCCGAATTGGGTTGCAGGGAGACGGCGTCATAGCCCGAAATGCCGCACAGATAGGCTTCGAGCGCATCGAACATGCGCTGATAGCCCTTCGCCTGATCCTTAGGCGCGAAGGGGTGCAGGTTGGAAAATTCCGGCCAGGTAATGGGGATCATCTCGGTCGTGGCATTGAGCTTCATGGTGCACGACCCCAGCGGGATCATGGTGCGATCAAGCGCCAGATCCTTGTCCGACAGGCGGCGCAGATAGCGCAGCATCTCGGTTTCCGAGCGATACAGATGGAAGACCGGATGGGTCAGGATGTCGTCCGAACGCCGCAGGGACGCCGGGATGGCCACGCCCTCACCCGTGCCCCCGTCCTTACCCGCGGCAAAAGCCGCGATGACGCGCGCCAGCACGGCCGGGGTGACGCTTTCATCCAGCGACACGCCGATATGGGCGTCATCGACGCGGCGGAAGTTGATGCCGTCGGCCACCGCACGCGCGTGGATGGC
>NZ_JAIXSV010000071.1 GCF_027484505.1 Asticcacaulis sp. | reverse complement strand
GAGATTTCGCAGTCGGATCAGAATATGACCCAACGAAATACCTGTTTCTGTCAGCGGCCGCCCTCGCCGATGCGCACCTTGCCGGAGCCCATGACGGAACGTGAGACGTGACCGGTGACCTTGCGTACGGAAACGTCGCCCGCGCCGACGATAGAGACATCGACATCGACCGCCTCACCGCCAAAGCGCACATTGCCCGAACCGGCAATGGAGACGTCCACCTTGGGGGCGGTGCCCTTGTCGATGCGCACATCACCGGAGCCACCGATGGCGATTTCAACCGGCCCGGCCACTTCGGCGACATTGATCGAGCCCGACCCGCCGATGGCGCCCGACAGAGATTTGATGCGACCCAGATAGACATCGCCAGAGCCGCCGACGGCGACTTCGGCATCGCCGACATTGGCGGCGCGGATGCTGCCTGACCCGCCGATGTTCAGTTCGGCCTTGCCCTGCACCGTATCCACCGTCCAGTCGCCGCAGCCGCCCAGCGCAAACTCCAGCGATTTGGATGCCCCGATGCGCCCGGAGACGGCCCCTTCCGAGGCGACCTTGGCATCCATCGGCACCCGCAGATAGACGACGGGGAGATCGGCCACAGCCACCTGCCCCTTGCCGTCGATGCGCACCGTCTGATTGCCGGAGCAGCCATAGCTGCGTTTGCGCAACTGACCCGAGGCGACCAGCTTGTCGCCCATGGTGCTGACCATGATTTTCGGCAGATCGGCCCTGCCGTAGGTGACGGTGAGTTTCACGTCGCTGCGGTTTTCCGGCGTGACGATGACGCGCGCCGCCATGTGTTTCAGTTCGACCTGCGTTGCGGCCTGCGCGCCCGCTGCGGCCGCCATAGCGGCTATGGCGACAAAAACGCCCGCCTTGATGCCCGTGCCCATTGGTAAACCCCTGACTGGTTTCAATAGGCCAAGCATGAAGAAGGCGGGCGTTCAGAACAACTTAATTACGTGTCATGAAGCAATTGTAATATAACGGGGTTTTGGGCCCTTACTTCTTCAGCTTGCGGTCGAAAAAGTCGAGATACAACCGGTAGCGGAACAGGTTTTTCTCATTGCTGCGGATGCCATGCCGGTCGCCGGGAAAGAGCATCAGCTCAAACGGGATCGACTTCTTCTGCAGGGCATCGACGACGCGCGTGGTGTTTTGCAGGATGACATTGTCGTCGGCCATGCCGTGCATCAACAGAAGGCTGCCCGGCTTGAGATTATCGAGGCGGTTGACCACGTCATATTTGGTGTAGTTTTTGGCATTGGCCTGCGGTGTGGACATATAGCGCTCGGTATAGGCCGTATCATAAAGCCCCCATTCGGTCGGCGGCGCGCCGGCCGCGCCGGCGACAAACGGCGTGTCCTTGGCCGTCAGGGCCATCAGGGTGACAAAGCCCCCCTGCGACCAGCCCATAATGCCGATCTTCGCCGGATCGACATAGGGCAGGCTTTGCAGCCACTTCGCCCCCATGATCTGATCGTCGATATCGGGCCCGCCGAACTGCTTATAGATGGCGCGCTGGAACTTAACCGAGCGGTTGGGCGTGCCGCGGTTGTCCAGCGTAAAGACGATATAGCCCGCCTCCTGAAACAGGCGATTGGCGGGCGACACCCAGCCGCGCCGCACGTCCTGACGCGCCGGGCCGCCATAGATGGAGACGATCACCGGGTATTTTTTCGCCGGATCGAAGCCGCGCGGCTTGAGCATCAGCCAGTGCAGGTCTTCGCCATCGACGGCCTTCAGCGTACCGAATTCCGGCGCGCTGTAGGTGTCTTTGTAGGCAAAATACGGATGTCTGGCGTCGAGCGCGTTTTCCTCGATCCAGCGCACGCGCTTGCCCGTCGCGTCATAAAGACCGGTCTGGGCCGGGGTTTGCGGGTCGGCATAGGTGCCGATAAAGGCCTTGGCATTGGGCGACACGTCCGTGGACCACCAGCCGCCGGCCTTGGTCACGGCCACCGGCTCGGACGGCTTGAGGTAGGAGGTCTTGTAAAGCCCCATCTCGACCACGGTCTTATAGGACGACTCAAACCACACCTCGCCCTTCGCCTCATCGACGGCGGCGACCTTGGCCACCGGGAAGTCGCCCTGCGTGACCTGACGGATCAGCTTGCCGTCCTTGTCATAAAGGTAGAGGTGGTTATTGCCGTCGCGCTCCGACGCCCACAGGAAACGCCCGTCTTTCAGGAAACGCAGGTCGTTATTCAGCTCGACCCAGGTGTCCGAGGTCTCGGTCAGGACGGTGCGCGGCGCCCCGCCGGTCAGAGCGTATTGCAGCAGGTCCAGCGTCTTCTGATCGCGGCTCAGGCGCTGCACAAACACGGACTGCCCGTCCGGGCTCCAGTTGACGCGCGCCAGATAGATGTCGCTATTGGCCCCCAGATCGAGCGGCACATCGGTTCCGCTTTTCAGGTCGTGCACAAACAGGGTGACGATGGCGTTGGGACGCCCGGCCTTAGGGTAACGCTGATCGACGGTGCGCGTCCCCGTGCCGCTGATCTCAAAGCGTTCGACGATATCGACCGGGCTTTCATCGACCTTGGCATAGACGATCTTGGTGCCGTCCGGCGACCACCAGTAGCCGGTATAGCGGTTCAGTTCTTCCTGCGCGATAAACTCAGCCACGCCGTAGGAAATGACGCCCTCGCCCTTCGGCGTAATGGCGCGCTCGCTGCCGGACGCAAGGTCGCGCACATAAAGCATCTGATCGCGGACATAGGCCACCTGCCCCCCTTTGGGGTTCAGCTTGGCATCGACCTCATCGCCTGGCGTCTCGGTGGCGCGGCTGATCTTCTTCGTCGCCCGATCAACGAGATAGATGTCGCCATCCAGCGGCACCAACAGCGTCTTGGACGACGGGTCCCAGTCATAGGCCACCACGCCACGTGCCGACACGCGCATCCGCTCACGCCGCGCCTTTTCGGCCTCGGAAAGCTCCTTGCCTTCCGACGACAGGCTGTCGGCATCGACCAGCACATAGGGGGCGCCGCCCTTGACATCGACGGCCCACAGGTCCTGCACGGTGGCATTGGTCAGTTTGGGCTTGAGGAAGGTCAGAAGCGTCCCATCCGGCGACAGGCGCGCCCCCACCGCCTTCGGCCCGGACAGGTCCGGATTGGCAAACACCCGCTCAGGGGTCAGCGTAGCCTGCGCAAAGACGGGAGAGGCGACCGCCGCCCCCAGCAGGGCAGCGGCAGAAACAGCAAGGGTCAGCTTGGACGGCATGGGGCACTCCGGAAATCAATGCCGGTAGCTAGCCCCTTCCCTTGCAGCGGGTCAAGCGGTCACACGGGTAACTATCATTGCGACGGCCGCGACAGCACGTAAAGGGCGCACAGCAGGCACACCCCCGCGGGCACAAAGGCCCACACACCGCGCAGGGTGACAAAGCCGATCACCGACGACACGGCCATACAGCTGACCGCGGCGATCTTGGCCGCCGGGCCGATGACACCGCGCTCACGGAAGGCGCGGATGGGTGGGCCGAACTTTGGGTGCGCCATGATGCGCCGCTCCCACTCCGGATTGGAGCGGGCAAAGATGATGGCGGCAATGATCAGAAACACCGTCGTCGGCAAAACCGGCACGAAGATGCCGATGACGCCAAGCGCCACGAAAAACAAGCCAAGCAGGTTCAGAACAACTCTCATTCGCACAGCATAGCCCCGATTGCTGGCGGGCGCATCTGTCTTATGGTCACAGTGTAACTTAGCGGGATGATTTCTGATGAAGTCATCCCGCTCAAGCCGCCATTGAGGCGGCGGCCAAGGCAGCGGAGCCGCCGCCCGGCGAGGGACTAAACGAAAAACGGGATCATTATGGTTTCTGGAAGAAACATAATGATCCAGCCGCTCCCGATAAGTTTACCAACACCCCTCTGCGGCTACGAACCCCGTTATGGTAAATTCGCCGGACACGAGAGTCGCCTAGTATCGTGAATTTGAAGTTCGCTTCATTTTGATATCGACAGCGGGGCGAACTTCAAAGCCAAAAACGATCCTAGATCCAATAGGTTGCTAGTGTCCCATTGAATCTGAAATTCGCCAGAGGTCGATATCAAGCGCATGCGAATTTCAGATTCAGGACACTAGGACGTGACCGGGAGGAAACCATGACTATCATCAATACCCTGCTCAGCCCGAACGGGCGGCTGTCGCGCATTGGCTTCTGGGGCTGGAGCCTCGCAATCGCCGTCGTCTGCGCAACCCTGTGGTGGCTGCGGACCCATTATGGCACCGTTGTGGGCCTGAGCCCGGCCGAGGGGGTGGACCCGATGTGGCTGGTTCTGGGGCTGCCACTCCTGTGGATCGGCTTCTGCCTGAGCGTCAAACGCTGGCACGACCGGGGCAAGTCCGGCTGGTGGCTGATGGTCGGCCTCGTGCCGGTGCTGGGGCAGGTCTGGGCGCTGATCGAATGCGGTTTTCTGGCCGGACAAAGGGGCGGCAACCGCTTTGGCCCCTCGCCCGAAGGCCACCGCCCGATGCTCAATGCCTATCGCCTTGAGGACATGCCCGAAGACATGCCCTAAGCAAGATACTTTTTGAGGAAAGCCACCGTTCGCTGCCACGCCAGATCGGCGGCCGCCTTATTGTATCGCGCCGGTGAGGTGTCATTGTTGAAGGCGTGATTGACGCCTTCGTACATATGAATCTCGAAACGCTTGCCCGCTGCGGTCAAGGCTGCGCGATAGGCTTCGATCCCGGCATTAATGCGCTCATCCAGACTGGCATAGTGCAGCATGAGCGGGACCTGAATGCCGGGCACGTCGGCCAGAGGAGCCTGCGCGCCATAATAGGCAACGCCGGCATCCAGTGCTTTCGACTGCGTGGCGATACGGTTGACCAGACCGCCACCCCAGCAAAAGCCCATCGCCCCGGTCTTGCCGTTGCCTTTGGGGTGTTTGGACAGCCAGTTCAGATAGGTTTCGGCATTGGCCACGGTTTGAGCGCTCTCCAGCTTGCCGGTCAGGGTACGCGCCTCGTCCTCATTGGCCGGGGTGCCGCCCACAGGTGACAGGAAATCCGCTCCCAGCACCACAAAGCCTTCCAGCGCCAGCTTTCGGGTGACATCGCGGATATGCGGCGTCAGGCCGCGATTTTCGTGGATGACCAGCACGCACGGCAGCCTGCGCGACACAGCTTTGGGCCGCACCAGATAGGCTTTCAGCCCCTCAATCGTCACGTCTTCGGTCACAAGGCGGCTGTCATCGGCCGCAATGGTCTGTGCCGACGCCTGACCGGCACTCAGAAGCGGCAGGACCGCTGCGGCGGCCGCCGCCGATCCGGTCAAGGCCGTCAGGCGGCTCATAAAGGCGCGGCGATCCAATGAGGTATGGGTGAATTCATCATAGGCGTCGATCATCGCCTGTGTAACAACGGGTTTGTCCATAGAGCCCTCCAGTCTGAGGTTTCTACGCCCAAACCCCGCCCATCCTTCGGACATCTCCCAGAAAAAAGCGGCTCCTGAGGATCAGGAACCGCTTTCAGAACGTAATCCGATAAAGTGGCCACCCCTTTTCGGACAATTTGTGCACTCAAAACTCAATGCGCCGGTTTAGGGCCGAAGTGTTTGATGTCTTTTTCGGTAATGTCCATAAAGTCCGGTACAATCTGATTATATTCCGTGACCTTACCCGTATCGACCACGATGTCGCGGTGGCCTTCCCAGATCATGTTCAGCGCCACGTAGAGCACCACGGCCAGACCGAAGAAGCCGATCCAGCGGTACTTGTGCAGGACCTTGGCGATAAAGTGCGAGGCGACGCCCATCAGGGCGATGGCCAGAATCAGGCCGAAGACCATGATTTCCGGGTGGGCGTGCGACGCCCCGGCCACGGCCAGCACATTGTCGAGCGACATCGACAGATCGGCGATCAGAATCTGAACCACGGCGGCCTTGAAGCTCTTGCGCTTGGGCGCCGGAGCGGTCGCCCCACCCGTGGTGGGATTGCCGTTGATATCGGCCCCGGTGGCGTCTTCCAGCGCCGCTTCGGCGTGTTCCTGCGCGTGGGTATCGGGCTCGCGCAGTTCGCGCCACATCTTCCACGCCACCCACAGCAGAAGCAACCCACCGGCCAGCAGCAGACCGACAATCAGCAGCAGCTTGGCCGTCACCAGCACAAAGCCGATGCGCATGATGACCGCCGCAATCAGGCCGTAGAGGATGGCCTTTTTACGGTCATTCGGGGCCAGACCCGCCGCCGCCAGACCGACCGCCACGGCATTGTCACCGGCCATGACGATGTCGATAAAGACGACCTGAAAAAAGGCCGAGACCTGAGACGCGAACTCAGGATTGCTGAAAAAGTCCATGACGGGCCCATAAGTAGAAAGGTTTGCATACCCTCCTAGTTTTCACATCCCGCCTTGTCCAGAGGCAGAACGCATGACAGGCTGGAGAAGTTCAGGTCGCCGTTGAGGTTCGTCCATGCCTACTGATCCCTCCGAAGGCTGGGACGCGCTTGCCGAGCGCTTCATGCGTATGCGTTCCGGCGTTGGGGCCAGCCTTGTACGCGACTGGGCCATTGCCCAATTGCCAGCGGGTAGCGCCATTGTCGATGTCGGTTGCGGGTCGGGTGTGCCCATTGCCGAAGCCCTTATCGGAGCGGGATTTGTCGTGTCGGGCATCGACGCCTCACCCCGTCTGGTCGCCGCCTTTCACGCCCGCTTTCCCGACGCGCCAGTCGCCTGTGAAGCGGCGCAGTTCAGTGCCTTCTTTGGCCGGACGTTCGACGCAGCGGTCTGCGTGGGTCTGATCTTTCTGCTGTCGGAGGCGGATCAGGCGGCCATAATGGGCCGGGTGGCCCAGGCGCTGAAACCTGGCGGGCGCTTTCTGTTTACCGCGCCGCTTCAGGCCTGCGAATGGCCGGACACTCTGACCGGACGCCTTTCCCGCTCATTGGGTCAGACGGCCTATACGGCGCTTCTGAAGGTCCACGGCCTGTCCTTCGTCGCCAGCCACAGCGATGTGGGCGGCAACCACTATTACGAGGCGATCAGACCGCGCGACCCAGAGCCTCATACAAGGCAATCGACGTCGCATGGCTGACGTTCAGGCTCTCAAAGCCACCCGGCATGGGGATTTTGACCAGATGGTCGCAGTGTTCGGCCACCAGCCGCCGCAGCCCCTCGCCTTCTGAGCCCATGACGATGACCAGCGCACGCGGGCTGCCGGTCTGACGCCAGCCCTGCTGTTCCAGAACGGCCTGAAGGCTGTGTTCGGCCTCCCCCGCCATGCCCAGACTGACAAAGCCGTTTTCGGTCAGAGACTCCAGCGCCCGCGACAAATTGGTCACCCGCGCAAAGGGCACCCTATCCATCGCCCCCGCCGCCGTCTTGGCCAGTACGCCCTGCATGACCGGCGAATGGCGGTCCTGCATGATCAGCCCGGCCGCGCCAAAGGCGGCACAGGTGCGCAGTATGGCCCCGATATTTTGCGGGTCGGTCACCTGATCCAGCATGACCAGCACCGGGCGTTCCTGCCGGAGCGCCCCTTCCATCAGGCCGTTCAGATCATCGCCTTCCAGCGGCGGCCCGTTTAGCGCCACCCCCTGATGCACCGCGCCCTGCGGCAGGAAGCCGGAAAATTCGGCCATCTCGGTCAGGCGCACATGCAGGTCGCCGCGCTTGGGGGCCACCTGCTCCAGCGCCTTTTGACGCTCCGGCGTCACATAGAGACGAATCGGTCCGTGCCGGGACGGATTTTTCAGCGCCGCCTCAACCGCATGCAGGCCCCATATCCAGCCGTCTTCGGACACCCGCACCGGCGGTTTGGTCCGTGCCTGAGAGTGGGTCTGAGTTTGAACGCGCGCCGTCTGCGCCGGGGCATGGCCGCCTTTATCGCGCGGTTTGTCCTTGACATAAGGCTTGGATTGTCCGGAAAAAGCGGCCTTAGACCCCGATTTTTTAGGACCATTGGGCCCTTTCCGCGATTTAGGGTCGTTGCGTTCGCGTTGGCTTGACACTATAAGACGCGCTCCGATGTGAGGCCGGTAAGGCTTTTTGGCAGGATTAGCGGTCTGTTTAATGCGGGCATCCACAGAAACCAAAAAGTTTTTTTGTTTTTGGGCTTGTTCTTTGTTCAAAGATTGAGTTTAAGGACCACCTCGTTTCAACGGGCGCGCTTGGGGGAATGTCCCGAGCGGCAAAGGGGGCGGACTGTAAATCCGCTGCGTAAGCTTCGCAGGTTCGAGTCCTGCTTCCCCCACCACCGCGCGCCCTTGAAACGCTCTTCGGCCACGGCCCTGCCTAAAGGGCGGGTATAGCACAATGGTAGTGCAGCAGCCTTCCAAGCTGAGGATGTCGGTTCGATCCCGTCTACCCGCTCCAATATCTTCCCTGAAACCTCAGAGCTTTGTCGCCGCCCCGTAGCGGTTATCGCCGTTTGTGCCTTCCAGAAAGCCGCACTCGATCAGCACCCAAAGCCAGCCGATCAGCGGCACCAGCGTGATCAGCGCCCACCAGCCTGACTTGTTGCGATCGTGCCAGCGTTTGACCTGCACGGCGAAGGTGGCATAGAGCACGCCCAGCCAGGCGACAAAGCCGATCAGCCCTACCCCGTCAAAGCGATAGGGCCGCAGCAGGTTGATCCCGTGATTGTCACCGCCAAACAGGGCCACAAAGGCCGAGCTGATCAACCACAGAAACACGCTGTAGAGCCAGAAATCCCGGCGGCGAAAGCGTCCGCGATAGCTGAAAAAGGCGTTCGATATATCCATAACGGGACTCCTCCGTCGCTTAGGGATACGTCCGAACGCCTTTGTTCGCTAATGAATTATTGTTCAGGCGGCGTCGCTGCCGCCAAAGCGCGCGGCCCACTCGGCGACCATGTCGTCGTCGATCTTTTTGAACAGCACCTCGCCCGACTTGACCGCCGCGCCGACCGGCAGTTTGGACAGTTCCGTCTGCGCGTCCGTCGTCGGCCAGTCGAGCGGCAGTTCAATGCCCACACAGTCGGCAACGGACTGCGCCGAAAACGGCATCAGCGGTTGGGCCAGCACCGCATAGAGGCGCACCAGATTGAGGCCGTGACGCACAATCACGCCTGCGCGCTCGACATCGGTTTTGAAGGCCGTCCACGGGGCGGCTTCCTGAAGATATTCGTTCCCCAACACCCAGATGCGGCGCACGGCCTGCGCTGCCTTGCGCATCTCCATAGCCTCAAAGGCGTCGGTCGCCTCAGCCAGCAAGGCCGACAGATCGGCATAGAGCTTCTGTTCTAGCGGCCCCGCCTCACCGCCTTCCGGCACCACCCCGCCGAACTTCGACTCGGTGAATTTGAGGATGCGGTTGGCGAAATTGCCCAGCACGTCGGCCAGATCCTTGTTCACCGCACTCTGGAACTGCTCCCAAGTAAAGGACGAATCCGAGCCTTCCGGCGACTGCGAAATCAGATACCAGCGCCAGTAATCGGCCGGCAGCAGCTCCAGCGCCTGATCCATGAACACACCGCGGTTCATCGAGGTCGAGAACTTGCCGCCGTACCAGTTCAGCCAGTTAAAGGCCTTCAGCGTATCCACCATCTTCCACGGTTCCCCCGAACCGATAATGGTCGCCGGGAAGCTTACCGTGTGGAAGGCAACATTGTCCTTGCCCATGAACTGCACATAGGTGACGTCGTCCGCCCCCTGATCGAGACGCCACCAGCTTTGCCAGCCGTCGGCATTTCCCTTCGTGTTGAAATATTCCTGCGTGGCGCCGATATACTCCACCGGCGCATCAAACCACACGTAGAAGACCTTGTTTTCAAACCCTTCTCTGGGCTTTCCGTCTTGGGTTACCGGCACGCCCCATTTCAGGTCGCGTGTGATGCCGCGGTCGATCAGGCCCTCTTCAAGGTGCTTCATGGCGATGGACTTGGCCAGTTGCGGCCACTGCGTCTTAGACTCGATCCACGCCCGTAACTGCGGCTCGACCTTGGTTTGCAGTAGATAAAGGTGCTTGGTGTCGCGCACCTCAAGGTTCCGCGACCCCGACACCGCCGAATAGGGATTGATCAGGTCTGTCGGATCAAGCAGACGCCCGCAATTGTCGCATTGGTCCCCGCGCGCCTTTTCGAACTTACAATGCGGGCAAGTGCCTTCGACATAGCGGTCCGGCAGGAAACGCCCGTCGTCGATGGAATAGACCATCTTGTCCGTGCGCTCCTCGATCAGGCCGTTACGATCCAGCGCCTCACAAAAAGCCTGAGTCAGGTGGCGGTTTTCAGCCGAGCTTGAGCGCCCGAACCAGTCGTAGCTGAGCCCGAAAGCTTCCCCGGCGGTCTTCTGGATCAGGTGCTGCTCGTCGCAATAGGTCTTGACGTCCTGCCCGGCCTTGGCGGCGGCCAGCTCAGCGGGCGTACCGTGTTCGTCGGTCGCGCAGATATACAGCACCTCATGACCGCGCGCCCGCATGAACCGGGCATAGACATCGGCCGGCAGCATGGATCCAGCCAGATTGCCGAGGTGCTTAATGCCGTTGATATAGGGCAACGCGGAAGTGATCAGAATGCGGGACATGCTCAGACCGTCTAAAACTCAGAAAATCGGCTTGTCCTTTAGACCATTTTGCCGCCCTGCACACAGGTTTGATGGCCAAAATACGAAAAAATCTGTGGCGAAGCCGCCAAATCCGTTGCGTTCTGCGATGGCTCCCGGCATAAGGACGGCCCTGTCTGCGACAGCCATCATGACTCGCAGCGTGCCGGTTTAGCTCAGTTGGTAGAGCAGTTGTTTTGTAAACATCAGGTCACGAGTTCGAATCTTGTAACCGGCACCATAACACCACTCGCCGCCTTTCTGGCGAAATACCGCCGACAAGGCGGCAGGGTTATGATGCACCCGAATACTGCTCAAACGCCATGAGGGCGTCAGCCGCATACATCAGCGAAGGCCCGCCACCCATATAGATGGCCATGCCCAGCACCTCTTCGACCTCCTGTTTCGTCGCCCCCAGCCGCACCAGTGCCTCACTATGATAGCCTATGCAGCCGTCGCAGCGCGTGGCGACACCAATGGCCAGAGCGATGAATTCCTTCATCTTCTTGTCCAGCGCGCCGTCAGCCGTGGCCGCCTTGGCCAGTGCCGAAAACCCGGCCATGGTTTCCGGAATGTCTTTGCGCAGAGTCTTGATATTGGCCGACAGACGCGCGGTGATTTCGGGATAGGACTTGCTCATTTGAAGCACACCCCCGGCTTGGCGCCCAGCGCCTTGAACACCATGGCCGCCGGACAAAAACCCGTGAAACTGGCCTGAATCATATTGGCCCCGGCAAAGAGGGTCAGCCACACCCAGTTCGGGTGAACAAAATGCGCCAGCGCGACGGACACCAGCACAACGGTTCCGGCAAAGGCGAGAACGAGACGATCCAGAGACATGCGATTTCTCCTTAAGACAGGTCACAATAAATGGACTTGCTTTTAATTGCATATTATCTTAAATACGCAATATCGAAATTTCAAGCGCTTTTTTTGAGGCCCCCATGTTCGGATTGTTCAAACCACAAACCCCTATCACCAACCTCACCCCCGCCGAGGTGCACAAAGGGCTTCAGACAAAGACCCTCTTGCTGATCGATGTGCGCGAACCTTCGGAGTTTAGCGCCGAGCACATCAAGGGGGCTATCAACCTGCCCCTGTCGAGCCTGTCGTCTGAGGCGCTTGCGACCGTCACCGCCGGAGCCGATGAACGTACCGTGGTCATGCAATGTCTGGCCGGCGGGCGTTCGGCACAGGGCGTCAAGGCCTGCCGCGGCTTTGGCACTCAGGTCGATCATCACCTTCAGGGTGGTATCAATGCGTGGAAGGCCGCGGGCCTGCCCACGGTTCGCTGAGAAAGGCTATGGCCATGCCCCGCCCCTTCCTACGCCTGTTCGTCGCTTCGGCCTTAACCGTGCTCGCCCTTGCCAGCCTGAGCGCCTGCTCAGACGGGCATGACAAAAAGTCGGTCGAGCGCTCCGCGCCGCAAACGGCCTCCGGCGACCTGCTGAGCGTCGCCACGACCGAGATCGACGATATCAAGCGCCTGTCGGCTACGCTGACGACGCGCGATATGGGCGAAGCCGTGGCGCGGATTCCCGGCGTGCTGGTCACCCTGAATGTGCGCGAGGGCGACACCGTCGCGAAGGGACAGGTCATCGGCGTGGTCAAGGACCAGAGGCTGAATTTCGAAGCCAGCGCCTATACGGCGACCGCGCTTCAGGCGGAGGCCGACTACAAACGCATCAAGACGCTCTATGACAAGGGCATCTATGCCAAGGCGCGGCTGGAGCAGGCGGAATCGGCCTGGAAGGCGGCGCAGGCGCAACGCGCGGCGGCGGGTGAACTGGCCGGACAGGGCGTCATTCGCGCCCCGGCCTCCGGCGTGGTGGTGAAAGCCGATGTCCCCGCTGGGTCCGTGGTCATGGCCGGTCAGTCGGTGGCGACGGTAACCGCCGGGCCGCGCGTTGTGCGCCTGCAACTGCCCGAACCGCAGGCGCGTGCCCTCAGCGTGGGGCAAAACGTGCAACTGGAGGCCAACGGCGTCACCGCTTCGGGCACACTCAGCCAGATCTATCCGGCGGTCGATAAGGGGCAGGTCATTGCCGATGTCACTCCGGCGGGGCTGGATCAGGTGCTGGTGGGTGAGCGCGTCATCACCTCGCTCAGCCTCGGTAAACGTCAGGGGATTCAGGTGCCGACCGCCTATGTCGCCACGCGCTACGGTCTCGACTATGTGCGTCTGGTCGCGCCTGACCGCACCTTCAGCGAGATACCGGTGCAGACCGCGCCCCTGTCGGCGGATCGGGTCGAAATCCTCAGCGGGCTTAAGGACGGGGATCGACTGGCCCCCTATGGAGCGGTGAAATGAACGATGCCAGATTAGGACTGTCGGGCCGCCTGACACAGGCGACGCTGAACTCACCCCTCACGCCTCTGGCCCTGCTGGTGGCTGTGTTTGTCGGCCTGATGGCGGTCATGTCCATCCCGCGCGAAGAGGAGCCGCAGATTTCGGTGCCCATGGTCGATATTCAGGTCGCGGCGGCCGGGCTTAAGGTCAATGACGCCAAGGAACTGATCGCCAGACCTCTGGAAACCATTGTCAAAAGCATCAACGGCGTCGATCACGTCTATAGCTTTATTGAAGATGATGCGGTGATGGTGACGGCGCGTTTCAAGGTGGGGACCGATCCCGATTCCGCCGCCGTGCGCATCCATGAAAAGCTGCGGGCCAATGCCGACAAGATGCCAAAGGGCATCCCCGAACCGCTCGTTTCGACGCGCGGCATCAATGACGTGCCGTCGATGATCATCACCCTGTCGCCCACGGCCGGTGGCGGAGCACGCATAGACGATGTGGCGCTGTACGGACTGGCGCTCAAACTGCGCAGCGAGCTGGCCAAGGTGGACAATGTCGGCCTGACCTTCATCACCGGCGGCCGCCCGGAAGAAATCCGCGTCGAGCCGGACCCGGCGCGCATGAGCCTGCACGGCGTGTCCCTGACGGCGCTTACTCAGGCGATTTCAGCGGCCAACCAGACCCTGCCCGCCGGTATGGTGCGCGATGGTGGCCAGACGCTCGACCTCAAGGCCGGGCGCTCGCTCAACACCGTCTTCGACGTGGGGCAGATCACCGTGACCTCGGTCAGCGGCCAGCCGGTTTTGGTGCGCGACGTCACCACCCTCGTGCAGGCCCCGCGCGAAGATCAGGCGCGGGTGACCCGCTATCGCCAGACGGCTCAGGGGATTGAGGCCGCGCCTGCCGTCTCATTGGCCATCGCCAAGCGTCAGGGGGCCAACGCGGTTATCGTCTCCGAGGCCATTCACAAACGGCTTGAGGCGCTCAAAGGCACCCTGATCCCGTCAGGGGTCGAGGTATCCATCACGCGCGACTACGGCGAAACGGCCAATGAGAAGGCCAATGAACTGCTGTTTCATCTGGGGCTGGCCACCGCTTCGATCGTGGTGCTGATTGGCTTTGCCATCGGCTGGCGCGAAGCCGCGGTCACCGCCGTGGTGATCCCGACCACCATCCTGCTGACGCTGTTCGCCTCGAACCTGATGGGCTTCACCATCAACCGCGTCAGCCTGTTCGCGCTGATCTTCTCCATCGGCATTCTGGTCGATGATGCGATTGTAATGATCGAAAACATCGCGCGGCACTGGGGTATGAAAGATGGGCGAAGCCGCGCGCAGGCCACCATCGAAGCCGTGGCCGAAGTCGGTAACCCGACCATTGTCGCTACCCTGACCGTGGTGGCAGCCCTGCTGCCCATGCTGTTCGTCTCCGGCCTGATGGGCCCCTACATGGCCCCCATCCCGGTCAATGCCTCCGCGGCCATGGTCTTTTCGTTCTTTGTCGCGGTGATCCTCGCGCCGTGGCTGATGATCCGCTTTGCGCGCAAGACGCTGAGCGACGGCCATTCGCACGACCACGAAGGCTTTATCGGCCGCCTCTATCGCCGCGTGGCGTCGAAGGTCATCGCCACCCAAAAGACCGCCTGGGCGTTTCTGCTGGTCATCGGCGCGGCCACCCTCATCTCCATGAGCCTGTTCGGCTTCAAGGTGGTGACGGTCAAACTGCTACCATTCGACAACAAGTCGGAGCTTCAGGTCATTGCCGACCTGCCCGAAGGGACGTCGCTGGAGATGACGCAGCGCGTGCTGGCCGAGGCCGCGCGGGTGGCCGCCGGCCTGAAAGAGGTCGAGGCCATCGACGCCTATGCCGGGACCGCCACACCCTTCAACTTCAACGGGCTGGTGCGCCACTACTATCTGCGCAGCCGTCCGGAACAGGGCGACCTCAATGTGATGCTGGCCCCCAAGGGCGAGCGCTCGCGCGCCAGCCATGCCATTGCGCTGGACCTGCGCCAAAGGCTGAAAGCCGTGGCCCTGCCCGCAGGGGGGGTATTGAAGGTGGTCGAAGCGCCACCGGGACCGCCGGTCATGGCCACCCTGCTGGCCGAAATCTACGGGCCGGATGCCACCACGCGCCGCGCCGTGGCCGAGAAGGTCAAGGCGATCTTTAAGGAGATCGACTTCATCGTCGATGTAGACGATTCCTATGGTCTGCCGCGCCCGACGTTGAACGTCGTGCCCGACCGCGCCCGTATGGAAAGCCTCAGCGTGTCGGAAAGTGAGCTCTATGCCTCGGTCAACACGCTGATGAACGGGCAGGTTCTGGGCTACGCCCAGCAGGCCGGGCGCAGCGGCGAAGGCCGCGAACCGCTGGAGATCGCCCTGCGCTTGCCGCAGAACGCACGCTATGTCAGCGAAACCCTTGCGTCCATGCCCGTCGCCACCTCTGGCGGACGACTGGTGGCGCTGAACGAGATCGCGACCTTTGAACGCGGACAGGGCTCGACCGCCTATTTCCGCCGCGATGGACGCGATGCCGACATGATCATGGCCGAACTGGCCGGGCGTTATGAGGCGCCCGTCTATGGCCTGGGCGCTGTCGATGACGCCATCAACGCCGCCGATTGGGGGAACCTGCCCAAGCCGGTGATCCGCCTGAACGGTCAGCCCGAAGACGAAACCCGTCCAACCGTGTTGTGGGACGGCGAATGGGAGATCACCTGGGTCACCTTCCGCGACATGGGGGCAGCCTTTGGGGTGGCGCTTCTGGGTATCTATATTCTGGTGGTGGCGCAGTTCAAAAACTTCCGCCTGCCGCTGGTCATACTGACGCCGGTGCCCCTGACGCTAATCGGTATTGTCATCGGGCACCTGCTGTTTGGCGCGCCATTTTCTGCCACCTCGATGATCGGCTTTATCGCGCTGGCCGGGATTATCGTGCGCAATTCGATCCTGCTGGTCGATTTCATCCGCCATGCCGAATACGACACGGATGGTCGCAAGCGCCCCCTGCGTGAGGTGCTGCTGGAGGCCGGGGCCACGCGCTTCAAGCCCATCCTGCTGACGGCCCTTGCCGCCATGATCGGAGCCAGCGTTATCCTGTTCGACCCCATCTTTCAGGGGTTGGCCATCTCACTGCTGTTCGGGCTTTTGTCCTCGACGCTTCTGACCGTTCTGGTCATTCCCGCCATCTATATCGTCTTCAAAGACGATATGTCTGAACCGCGTGAAACATGACCATCAGCGCGTCTGATATGCAAAGCCTGCAACCCCATGTGCAGCGGGCGACGCGCCTGCTCAAACTGCTGGCCAGCGAACATCGCCTGATGATCCTGTGCCAGCTGTTTGAGGGCGAAGCCAGCGTTTCGGATCTGGCCGACTATCTGGGGCAGTCAATCGCGGGTACATCGCAGCATCTGGCCAAGATGCGGGCCGAAGATCTGGTCGCTACGCGCCGCGACGGCCAGACCATCTACTATGCCCTCCGCGACCCCGCCGCCAAAACTGTCGTCAGCACCTTGTGTCACATATACAGGGGCACCGACTCAATAACGGGCTGAAATGCCAATGACGTTTGTGAAATACTACCTGTAAGCCCATGATATATTGAAAATTATTCACAATCACCAGAAGCATTGGGCGATTTAAAGGTCGCAAACCCCGCAGAGTCTTCACAGGGCTCACTGCGCCAGATCGCCGTTTGCCTTTTTCTCTTTGCCCGGCACCCAGAGTTCCGGCGTCCCCGGTTTCATCTCAACACGGGTTTTGCGACCCGCCTTATCCTTTTGGAGGGCGAAGGCGTCATAAAGCACACCATTGGCGGTGTAGGCCTTATAGGTCAGTCGATCGCCTTCGACGCTCAGCAACTGGAACAACTGTGTGCGCGACGCCTTGCGGTCAGCCCAGGTGAGATCGGAGACGGCATACATCTTAGGGCCCGCGACGGAAACGACATAGATGGTGGCGTCGTCGTCCGGGCGCGTTTCGCCATTGGGCGTCGGGGCGGCGCCTCTGGCGTAGCCGTGATCGTGCCCCTGCAGCAGGAGATCGACCTTATACTTGTCAATCAGGGGCTTGAGCGCTTCGCGCACCCGCGGGTTATCGCGGTCTGGTTCTGACGAATAGAGCGGGAAGTGCAGGCTGATTATGGTCCAGCGGTTCGGATTGTGCGCCAGAATATTGTCCAGCCATGCCACCTGCGCCGCGCGTTCGGCCTCATCGCCATGCAGAAGCGGGGCATCGACTGAGATAAGGCGTACCCCTTGATAATCAACGTAGAAGGCGGTTTCCTTCAGCTTAGCGCGGCCTTCGGGGCCGTTTTCGGGCAGGGTATATTGCGCCCGCCACTGCGGCGACAGGCGCGCGCCTGTGTCGTCAACGGGGCGACCATATTCGTGGTTGCCCGGCGTCATGATCGAAGGCGTCTGGGCGTGGA
Source organism: Asticcacaulis sp. (assembly GCF_027484505.1). GTDB lineage: Bacteria > Pseudomonadota > Alphaproteobacteria > Caulobacterales > Caulobacteraceae > Asticcacaulis. The sequence continues at coordinate 17,469 of NZ_JAIXSV010000071.1, read as the reverse complement.
TAAAGCCGCCGGCGGCGAACCATTCGCCCCACTCCTTGTCGGCGCTGTGGCGATTGATCAGGTCACCGGCGTGCAGCATAAAGGCCGCCTTGCCATCTTCGCGCAGCGCTTCCCGCAGGACGCGCGACCAGTGCTCCAGCACATTGTTCTGGGCGTCGCCCAGATAGATGAAGCTGAACTTTTCACCCGGTTTTCCAGCGGTTGAAAACTGGAACCATTCCGACCAGTGCGTGCCATCGCCAACGCGATAGACGTAGCGCGTCGAAGGCTTCAGCCCTTTGAGAACAATGGAATTATAAGTGGCCTGAAACCCCGCCTGTTCCTGCACATCAAGGGTCAGGGTCTCGCTTTGGGCCGCGACCTCGGTGGTGCGGGTCACGAAGTCAGGGCCCGCTTCGGAAACGGCATATTGCACCCTGCCCGGCGCGCTGTTGGCCGCCTGACGCCAGGTGATGGCCATTTCATGCTGCGGGTCTGCCGTCAGGTTGAGAATGATACGCTCAGGCTGAACAGTTGCCTGGGCGAGCGGTTCAAGCACAGGGACCTGTGCGGAGGCCACGGCCACCAGAGCCAGCCACGACACAGCCGCAATCAAAGGCAATCGCATGGGTTTTCCTTGAGATAACAGGCAGACCTCTCCCCCGGAGAGGTCTGCGGGTTTCCGGTTCAGTAGAGCCAGTTGAAGCTGAGCGAGACGGTACGGCCATTCTTGACGAAGGCGCGCGAAGACGCCTCGGTCGGACCGTAGGACAGCCAGTAGGTATGTTCGTCGAACATGTTCTGGACGTTGAGGCTCAGCTTGGCGTTCTTCGTGATGTCCTTGCGCAGGTTCAGGTCCACGAAGGTATAGTCCTGCTGGTAGGGGTTGTTGCCGAAATCCTGAATGCCATCGAGCATTTCCGACTGATGGTTGACGGCCAGATAGGCCTCCCAGCCGTATTTTTCATAGAACATCTCCAGATTATAGACCCGCTCCGGCGTCTCCATCAGCGGCAGCTTGTAGCCATCGGGGTGCCAGTTGATGCCGGTCACCGCCTCAGAGGTCTGGAAGGTGCCGTTAAACGCCACGCCCAGACCATCGAAAGGCGACGGCAGCCAGTAAAAGACCTGACGGGCGCTCAGTTCCACGCCCTGCACCCTGGCCTTCTTGCCATTATTGGCCATGGTGATCAGGACGCCGTTCGGGTCTTCGTTTTCGCCGGCCGTGCCGTTACGGATATTGGACGAGGACGAGCGGAACAGGAAGTTGCGGATATCCTTATAATAGGTCGCCACCGAATAGGCACCGGTCTTGCCGTTATACCATTCCAGCGACAGGTCGAAGTTCGTCGCCTTCATTGGTTTCAGATCGGGATTGCCCTTTTCTATGGCCACCAGCAGCCACTCGGCGACGGGGTTCTGCTTGCCGTTGCCGTCCGGATCGGTGTTGTAGCTGTATTCTTCGGCGGAACTCATGCGGGCGATGTCCGGACGTGCAAAGCTGGTCCAGATGGCGCCGCGCAAAATGACATCGGGGCGCACGCGGTAATTGGCGTGGATCGACGGCAGGACGTTGGTGAATTCGCTTTCGGTGGCCGAATACTGGTTGCCGCGTTTCGGGTCCATCATCCACGCGCGGACGAGGTTCTCGGTCTTTTCTACACGCACCCCACTGATCAGGTTCAGCTTGCCAAACTGGGCCTCCGCCATGGCGTAGGCGGCGGTGACCTTTTCATCAAAGCCAAAGCTGTCTTCGTCTGAGATGGTCGCCTCATCCGGGGTCAGGGCATCACCTTTGAAAAAGGTCGAGGTGCCCGCTGTGGCGCGACCCAGTTCGGCCAGCATCTTGTCATCGTCCAGCACGATGCCGAGGCGATAATCCCCGCTGTACTGTCCATCGAACAGGCTATCGACCGGCTTGCCGTAGAAGGCGACAAAATCCGCCAGAGTCCCATCATTGTCGAGGTTGAGGAAAGAGCCTTCGAACTTGGTACGCTCGGACTTGTAGATCTTGGCCCCGCCCTTCACGGTACGCAGATAGGGGTGATCGAATTCATAGGTCAGGTTGATCTGCGCCTGTTTCAGGTCTTCCTTGACCGAAGACACCCCGGCTTCCAACCCGGAAAAGGCGTAGTTGGACGGGTCCTGCACCGCCTTCAGGCCGGCGGCATTGAGCCCCCATTTCGGATAGCGCGAATCCGCGCTGTTATCGACGCTGACCCCGTTATTGCCGAGCCAGTGATACATGTCTGAACGGAATTCCAGTTCGTACTCACCATCGGCCTGATCCTCCGATTGCGAGGTGGAAAGGTCATAATCGAGGGTGAGCTTGCCAAAACGGCTCTTGCCGCCGAAATTCAACGACGACAGCAGGCCGGTGGAATAGCTGCCTTCCCAGAAGCGGCGCAGGCGGAAGCCCTGCGGGTCCCACACGCCAGACGCACCGTCGAGCGAATAGAGCGACTTGGTGGACTTGTCCTTGTCAGTGATTACGCCGTCCTTGTCGCGATCCACGATCTGCGCCGTCGTATAGCCATAGATGTTACCGCGGCTGTCCGAGCCAATGATCATCTGGTCCGGCGTTTTCAGCGTCTTGTCCGCTTTATTGACCTGAGACAGGCGCGTCGAGAATTTGGCCGTATCATTGCGGAAATTCAGCCGTGTGGAAAATTCCTTTTCCTTATATTCGTTATAGGTGCCACGCAGGTGGAAGTCATGGTCTGTTCCGCGCCAGTCGAGTGAGGAATTGATGCCCTTGCGCTCGATTTCGGTATGCCCGGTGGCAATCTGCATACCGCGGAAGACGAAGTCATTGAGGTTGGCGTCCAGCGTCTCCGAGTTCGAATACCAGGTGCGCGGCTGCGAGTCGCCATCGCCGCCATTCTCCTCGAACTGCGTCTTGCGCTTGGCGTAGGAGGCGGTAACAAACAGGCCCAGACGGTCAGAGAACTGACGCCCGAAAGAGACGGCGGCCTTGCCTGAGATCGGGTTTTCGAACTTGTCCATCACCGCACCCTGCACCGACAGACCGAAGAACAGGGGCTTCACATTGAAAGCCGTAGGGGTGTCGATTTCCACCGTGCCACCCAGCGCATCGCCGTCCATGTTCGGCATAATGGTCTTGTGCACCGTGATGCCCGCAATGCCTTCGGGCGGCAGGAAGCTGAGACGGACGCCGCGATAGAACTGCGCATCGCGCGACCCGGCCCCCGACATCTTGACGCCGTTCATGGTGTAGTTGTTCAGTTCGGTCGAAAGGCCACGCACCGTGATGCGGTCGCCTTCACCAGTACGCGCGTCACGCACGGCATTAACCCCTGGCACCTTGGCAAGCGCTTCGGCGACGTTTTCAACCGGCAGACGGCCCATGTCATCGGCGCTGACGCGATCGGATACGTTCTTGTTGCGGCGCTTGTCTTCCAGCGAGTCGAGCATGGCTTTGCGATAGCCGCGCACCACGACGGTTTCGGGAGCTTCGTCGATAGCCGCGACCGGCGCAGGGGGCGCGACCGTCGAAGCGGCCTTGCGCAAAATGACCGAACCGTCGCGAATATCGGCGCTCAAACCGGTCCCGGCCAGCAGCGCGTCCAATGCGGCGCGCGGCGTCAGGGTCCCGGCGACGGCCCTGCCCGTCTTACCCTTCAGCAGCATCGGATCGGCCACGACCTGAAGGCCCGACTGACGCGAAAAATCATTGAGCGCGCCCGACAGGGCCTTCGCCTTGATGTTAAAGGTCTGCGCCGCCCGCGCAGCGGGCTGAGCCAGACCCTCAGCCGGCACCAGCGCGCCGAATACCCCCAAAGCCATCACCGACAGGCCGCAGATCAGTTTCAGTTTCGTCTTCACCTTATCTCTCCACTCACGCGGCCCCCACGGCCCGCTTAAGGGAAAGATGCGAAGGACAGTCCCGGCCCGACAAATAATTATATGAATTAATTATGTATTTTAAGCGTCAATTTTATATCACCTATCCAGAAGGATCATGTCACCGGTACGTGTGACGCGGATGTCGTAGCCATTTTCGAGCGCCTTAAGGACCAGATCGGGGTCTGACAGGTGATAGCGCCCGGAGACGATTACCCGGCCTGTCGCGGCGTGGCGCAGGCGCACCGGCACCTTGGAGAAGCGGTTGATCTCTTCCACCAGACGGCTGAGCGGCACGGCGTCCGCCTCGAACCAGCCGGATCGCCAGTCGGGTTCCGCCGATGCATCGAAATGCGACAGCGGGGGTGTGCCCGCGGCGGTGAAGCGATCTCCGGCAAGCAGGTCGTGGGTCTGCCCCGCGTCACGGACGCGGACATGACCGCGATAGACCGAGACCTCCGCACCTTCGGGCAGAAGATCCGTGTTGAAGGCCGTTCCTACGACCTCGATCTCGGTCTTGTGCGCAGCGATAACAAAGGGGCGGGCCACATCATGGGCCACGTCAAAATAGGCTTCACCGCGCAGCATCTCCACGACGCGACGCTTCGTCCCATAACGGATTTTCAACTCAGTGCCGCCGCTCAGTTCGATGCGCGTTCCGTCGGGTAACGGTGCGCTCAGGTGCTCACCGGGACCGGTGGTCAGCGCCATCAGATGCGCCGGTTCGGCCGATGGCGGTCTGAGGCTCCAAACGCCCCAACCGATCAGCCCGGTGACCAGCACCGCCGCTGCTGCCGCCGAGTAGGGCAGCCAAGGCCGCCCACTCTGAGCCCGCACCTGTGTCAGGGCCTTACCCAAGGCTGGGGCGTCATAGGCGGCCAGACAGTCGGCATAAAGGCCCGCGTGTTCCGGCGCAGCGCTCATCCACAGTTCAAACTGACGCTCGACATGCGGCGGCACATCCGGTTCGGACATGACGGCGACCCAGTATGCCGCCTGCATTTCAGGGGTTTCAGCGTCCGCTGCATGGATCATTGGTTCCCCTCCTCGTGTCGGGCCCGCCAGCGTTGCCGGGCCACCTGCAAATCCATCAGCGCTCTGGTAATGTGCTTTTCGACAGCCTTGGGATTAAGGCCCAAGGCGCGGCCTATCTCCTGACAGCTCTGGCCTTCAATCCGGCGGCGCATAAACACGTCACGTCGCAACGGCGGCATAGCGTTCAGGACCTGCATCAGGGCGCGGGTTTCAGCACGGTCTTCGACAACCCGATCTGGCAGGGGGTTGTTGCACGCCAGTTCACTGGCGGCCTCAAGGTCAGCCAGGGGCTTTTGCCGGCGGTAATGCTCACGCACCAGATTGCCAGCGATGCGAAAGGCCAGTGCGTGCATACTGATGACGATATTGGACTGCTGATACTCAATAGCCTTGAGCACGGTCTGCTGGGCGATGTCCTCGGCAAGGTCACGATGGCGCGTAAGGCTTAGCGCGTAGCGCGCCACCGCCTGCCGCAAATCTGCCCAGTCTTCGGCCATAGGGTGAGTGCACCGGGCCGCAGACATGCGGGACCGCCTCCAGAGTATCGTCAAGGCGCACCTCTTAACCGCCGTTTATGACAGGTTTTTCTCCGTCGGCGCACAAGCACCAACAAAGAGAGATGCACCGGTTGCGCAAAACCCGACACTTCGCCGGGATTTTAACGGTGGCCGCGCAAGGTCGCACCTGTGTGTCCGAACATCTAAAAAGCCTTCGGGAGGCTGTACTCCACCCCGAAAGCTGGCCCTCCGGTGTCCGCCTACGCCTGGCAGTCGGGGGAACAAGGTCGAGGGTGCAGAGTTGACGCCCTTTCAAATTCATTGCCAAATACCTTCAGGGCTCGACAAGGCCCGGTTTGGGGCCGTTTGCATTGACGTGGTTGCGTGACATAGATCGTTGGTTTTGTGAGGAAATTTCTCCTCACGAACATCAATACATGTCGCTGGCTGTGCGTCTGACCGGAACAATCGACAATGCCCGTGATCTGGTGCACGACGCCTATGCGCAGGTTTTATCTCAGGAAAAATGGCGCCAGATCGCCAATCCGCGCGCCTATGTGATGCGCACCGTATACAATCTGGGCATCAACGGCATTCGGCGCTCGCGTGTGGTGTCCATGCAACAACTGGCTGAAGCGGACGCGATTACCCAGATGGACGTGTCACCCGACGCTTTTGAAACGGTCTCTGACCGCGAAGAACTGAGTCGCGTGCTTGACGCGGTGCAACAACTGCCCGCGCAATGCCGAAAAGTGGTGGTGATGCGCCGCATCGAAGACCTGCCACCGCGCGAGGTAGCCCGCCGGCTGGGCTTAAGCCTCTCGACCGTGGAAAAGCACCTGGCGCGAGGCCTTGTGCTGCTGGCCGACAGTCTTGACGGTGCAGACGAGGCGTCATCGCCGTTGAAAACCACGCGTTCGAAGCGAATGACGCCTTTCCAAGCGCTGCAATCCCGATTATTAAAACGCTAATAACAGTACAGGGGAACCGGCGTGACATCCGGCGAGACTTCGCGGCAGGAGATCATGGAAACCGCCAGCCTGTGGCAGGCGCGTCTGGATTCCGGTACCGCTGACAGGGATGAGTTTGAAGCTTGGCGCGCTGCTGATCCCCGCCATGCCGCCGCGTTTGCCCGTTTGTCGGGCATACTCATCCAGATTGATCGCGCCAAAAAAGCCCATCCGCAGCGCCGTCGAGATACCATTACCGCAGCCCACACCCGACGCCGGTTTCTGGCCGCCGGTGGCGGGCTCGCAGCCGCGGGTATTGCCGGGGCCATCTTCCTGCCCTCACTGGCACGCGCCCGCGTGCACACAGGTATCGGTGACAGACAACGTCTAAGCCCGGTCAACGGATTGAGTCTCGATGTAAATACCGACTCCCGCGTTTCGTGGGACATCGGCCCCTCGTGTCAGGTTTGGCTTGAACGTGGTGAACTGGCGATCAGCGTTGCCAAGGGCGCGCCCCCGTGCCACCTGAACGGGGGCAAGGGCCGCTTGACGCTGATCGAAGGGACACTCAATGCCCGACTGCGCGGTGAAGCGCTGGACCTGATGGTGATTGAGGGCGCCTGCACACTTATCCCTGAGCGTACGGCAATTTTCAGCGATAACGGCACCAGCGCGCCCGGCAAGGCCCTGACCCTTACCGCCGGTCACGCCCTGATGGCCACCGGCTCGGCGACGCGCATGCGCAAGGTCAATGACGGCGATATTGAGTTCACCGCCGGCTGGCGTCAGGGGGAACTGATACTCGACGGACAGACGCTGGGCACGGCGGTTGACGAATATAACCGCTACCTGACGCGTCATATCATCATCGCCGATCCGCAACTGGCCTCTCTGCGGCTGGGCGGGCGGTTTGATACCCGCAACCCGGATGATTTTCTGTCCGCCCTGAGCGCCGGATTTGGCATTCACGCGGTAAAAGACGCCAACGGCGCGATCATTTTAACAAAATAATATATTTTTAAATCAATGCGTTAGCAGGAATGTGAAGTTTTTGCGGCGCAGCGATAGCGGTTTTTGCGCTGCTAAATGTCTATTCCATGACACCGCACTTCCGGGCGGGTCGTCTTACGGCGCCTGACGCGCCTCCTGGGGATAGGACTTACATGCTGAAACATTCTTTAAAGCGCGGCAGCTCGATGGCCGTGCTGGCTCTGGGCCTGAGCCTGCTGACCTGCGGCCTCTCCGCTGCCGCTTCTGCCGAAGAACGCGCACCGGTCATCGCCTTTAACATCCCGGCTCAGAACGCCGCCAAGGCCCTGAACGACTTTGCCCGTCAGGCCCATATTCAGCTCCTCTTCCCCTATGATGCCGCCGCTAGGGTGCAGGCAGCCCCACTCAAGGGCAACTTCACCCGTCAGGAGGCCCTGAACCGCCTTCTGGCACAGACCAACTTCGAAGTGGCGCAGTCCAGCGACACGACGATCACCCTGCGTGAAAAAGGTGACGGCGCGGAGGCTTTGTCGGCCCGCCCCCAGTCCAGTGAGGACGTGCAGGAGGTCGTGATCACCGGTTCGCGCCTGCGACGTCCGTCCTTCGAAAGCCCCATTCCGCTGCTTATCTTAGATAATAGCGAACTGGCCGAAGAGGGCTTCATGGATATTGCCGAAGCCCTGACGGATGTCCCTGGCATTGATCAGGCGGCCAGTCTGTCGAACGGACAATCCTCGACCCAGACCAACGGCATCTCGACCATCTCGTTGCGCGGCATGGGTTCCAACCGCACCCTGACCCTGATCGACGGACACCGCACCGTATCCAATGTTGGTAACAGCAATACGGTGTCGCTTTCCACCATCCCCGCCGCCTTCGTTGACCGGATCGAAGTGACGACAGGCGGTGCCTCCGCCGTCTATGGTTCCGACGCCATCGCCGGCGTTGTGAACATCCGCACCCTCTCGAAATTCGACGGGGTGCGCGTTCTCGCCGAAAAGGGCCTGACCGAGGAAGGTGGCGGCGGATCAAGCGAGTTTGCCATCCTAGCCGGTAAGTCTCTGTTCAATAACCGCCTGCAACTGATGTTCGGGGCCAATCACGAAGAACAGGATATTCTGCGCGCGTCCGACCGCGACTGGGCACTGGTCAATCTGACCTATTCGCAATCGACCAACCTCCTGACCGGCCCGGACGTGTCGAGCTATACCTTTGGGGGCCGTTTCCAGACCTCGACCAGTTCAACCGCGACAAAATACTATTTCGACGAAACGAGCGGTGCGGCCTACAAGACGGGCTTTGTCACCGCGACCAACGGCGTGGACCTGCGTCCCGAAGGCACGCTGATTACGCCGCGCGTCAGCGACAATGTGGCGCTGAAGGCCACCTATGATTTCGGCAACGACCTGATCGTCAAAGGGCAGCTCTTCTATTCGTCGATCGACACCGCCGGTACGCGCTATACGCCCAGCGCCTATTACAATACCACCTACGGCGTGAATGACGAATTTACGGTCGGCCGCATGAACAAGGCCAACCCCTATCTGGCGCTTTATCCGGCGCTTCAGACCGCCACGCCGACCGCCGGTCTTTACTGGTATCGCCGCTTCGGTGAAGTGGGCACTATGACCATCAACAATACCCGCGAAACGCTGCGCGGCATGTTCAGTATCGAAGGCAAGGCCTTTGGCGGCAACTGGGACTGGGACCTCGGCTATTCGTTCGGCACCTTCGAACAGGACCAGTACCGCTCGAACGGGCTGAACTATGAAAACCTGTCGAACGCCATGAAGGCGACGAAGGTGGACGGCCAGATCGTGTGTCTCGATGTCGCCGCACGTGCCAAGGGCTGCGTGCCGGTCAATCCGTTCGGCATCGGCTCGATCAGCAAGGAAGCGGCCGACTATATCCGCGCCAATGCCTGGTATAATGCCAAGAACGAGCAGGAATCTCTGACCGGCAACCTCACCGGCACCCTGTTCGAGATGCCCGCTGGCCCGGTCGAAGCGGCTCTCGGTTTCGAAATCCGCCGTGACTGGACGCGCACCCAGACCGATGACCAGACCGAGCGTGGCGTCACCAGCTACGCCTATATTCCGCGCTACGAAGGTGAGGTGAAGGCCAGCGAAGCCTATGCCGAAATCGCCTTCCCGCTGTTGAAAGAGGCACCCTTTGCCTACAGCCTGAGCGTGGACGCCGCCGTGCGCGCCGCCAAATATGATCTCGATGGCGTCGATAATACGCTCAGCTATCGCGCCGGTGCCCAGTGGGCGCCGGTCAAGGGCCTGAACTTCCGCACCACCTGGGCCCGCGCACAACGCGCCCCGAATATCTCGGAACTGTATTCGCCGCCGCGCGACGATTACGAAACCGTGGTCGATCCGTGCTCCGGCGTCACCGCCACCACGACCGGCACGGTTGCCCAGAACTGCCGCTCAGTGGCGGGTATCGCCGCGACGATCGCCGCGGATGGGGTCTTCAGGCAGGACAGTAGCAGCATCAACACGCCGAACGCCGGCAATCTTCAGGTCCATGAAGAAACCGCCGACACCCTGACGGCCGGGCTGGTGTTCAGCCCGTCTTTCCTGCCACGCTTCCAGGCCAGCATCGACTATTACGATATCAAGGTCGAAGGCGTCATCGCTTCCCTGCAGACCCCGACCATTCTCGGTTCGTGCTATTCGGACGCCAGCGGAACCTCCAACCGGTTCTGCGACTTCGTGTCACGCGACTCCGAAGGCCAGTTGACCCGCATCATCAATAAGGTCGATAACCTTGACGAAATGCGCGCACGGGGCGTGGATGTCGCCGTGGCCTACCGCTTTGATCTGAAGTCGTTGAAGGTGCCGGGCCGTTTCGACGCCCGCCTCAACTACAACCGCCGCCTTGAGCTTCAGGAAAGCTATCAGGGTCTGAACGGCATTGAGGTGGATGACTGGGTGGGTGAAGTCGGCGGGGCTGAGCACGAGGCGCGCGGCAGTCTGGCGTGGACCAACAAGGGCCTGATGTTAAAATGGTCGACACGCTATATCGGCGAAGTCGTCGATTCAAACGAACGTCTCGCGGCGGTTCAGGCCGCCGGTACCGTCAATCCGCTGTTCCTATACCTTGACAGCTATACCCGTCACGACTTCAGCTTCAGCTATAAGCCAAAGACCAACACGGCTTTGAAAATCTTCGGTTCGGTACGCAATGTCCTTGACGAGCGTGGCCCTTATCTGCCGTCCGGTACGGATTCGGGCAACGATTTCAATTACTCGTCGGTTTACGCCGTACCTGGACGGTCGTTCAACATCGGCTTGCAGGTCGAATTCTGATCTCTCCGGCCTCACCTCAGCCTCCGTGGAAACACGGAGGCTTTTTTGCGCCTCTAACGCTGGGTCTGTCCCGGCGAAGGAACTGGTTATGTCCGTAAAACCTTCTCTGTGTTTCGCCCTCCTCCTGTCAGCCGTGTCTCTGGCCTCGACCGCGCCCCTTTCTGCGGCCATAGCGGCCCCTGCTGCGCTTTCGACGGAGCCCCGACCTATGACGGCGGTCGATCTCCTCAGTCTGCAACGCGCCAGTGCCCCACACCTGTCCCCTGATGGCCAGACCCTGCTCTACAGCGTCAGCACCGCCGACTGGAAACAGAATAAGATGGTCCTGTCGCTGTGGCGCGCCAATGCCGACGGCAGCGACGCCCGCCTGATGATCGAAGACGGCGGCTCGGACCCCAGTTTTGCACCGGATGGCCGCCGCTTTGCCTTCGTCGCCCGGCGCGGGGACGACAAGGCCTCGCAAATCTACGTCATGTCCATCGACGGCGGCGAAGCCCGACGCCTGAGCGACAGCCCGAAAAACGTCAGTACGCTCAAATGGTCAGCCGACGGACGCTTCATCTATTTTCTCGCCCAGACGCCGGAGTCCAAAGCCGAGAAGAAGCGTATCACCGAAAAGGACGATATGTTCGCCTTTGAACAGCCACGCTCACGCAACGTCCTGCGTCGCGCCGATGCCGTGAGCGGCCGGCTGCATACGGTGATTTCCGGAGACTTCGACGTCAAATCCTATGATGTCGCCGGCGATGGCGAAACCATTGCCTACATCCGCGCGCCCTCGCGTTTGCTGGATGACGGGCAGTTTGGCGAAATCTGGCTGCACACGCCCAAAGGCGCTGATCGTCGCCTGACGGACAATGACTATGCCGAGAAAGGCCTGAGGCTGGCGCCGGACGCGAGCCGCCTGCTGTTTGTCGCCACCGCCAAAGACCGTCGCTATGCCACGGTCAATGCCAATCTTTTCGTCATGGATATCGCCTCAAAGACACTTACTGAACTGGGTACCCGCGTCCAGAATGAACCGACCTGGGAAATCGAGGATGCGACTTTTTCACCCGATGGCCGCACCGTCTATTTCAACGCCAATGAAGGCGTGCGCACGACGCTGAACCGTGTCCCGGTAAAGGGTGGCAACTGGACGACACTGGTCACCGGCGATAGTGTGGTTTCCGATTTCGACGTTGCAGCCCACAGCGGACGCCTTGTCTACACCCTTTCTTCGGCTACGCAGCCCGCCGAAATCTACGCCCTCGATGCCGCCGCGCCGAAACCGCTGCAGATCACGCACCTCAATGACGACCTGAGCCGCCGCTTCCGTCTGCCGAAGCAGGAAGCCCTGCAATGGACCGCGCCCGACGGGCAGGTACTGGAGGGACTGGTCACCTATCCACTCGATTACGTGGTGGGCAAGGCCTACCCCTTGATCGTACAAAGCCACGGCGGCCCGCGCAGCGTCGATCAGTTCAACATCTTCAGCTATGGCCGCCTCAATCCACTGCTGGCAGCGCGCGGTGTGATGACCCTGAGCGTCAATTACCGGGGGGGTACCGCCTATGGCGACACCTTCCTGCAGGGCATGAATGGGGGGTACTTCAAATATGCCGACAAGGACGTACTGTCCGGTGTGGATGAACTGATCAAACGCGGCATGGCCGATCCGCAGCGGCTGGGAGCTATGGGCTGGAGCGCGGGCGGTCATATGACCAACCGCCTGATCACCACCACCACCCGCTTCAAGGCCGCGGCCTCAGGCGCGGGTACCGTAGACTGGACGTCGATGTACCTGACGTCCGACACCCGCTGGCAGCGCCAGGAATGGTTCATCACCCCGCCCTATGGCACAACGGCCAGACGCGACCTTTATGAAGAATATTCCGCCCTGTCGCGGCTCGACAAGGTCACAACCCCGACCCTGATCATGGCCGGAGCGGAAGACGACCGCGTACCTCCTACCCAGTCCATCATGCTCTACCGTGCCCTAAAGACGCTGGGTGTCGAAACCGAGCTTTATCTGGCTCCGCGCGAACCGCACAATTTCGCAGAACTGCGCCACCGCCTGTTTCAGGTGAACAAGCATATGGACTGGTTCCTCAGCCACCTGACCGGCGAGACCTATGACTGGAGCAAGGCCCCGGACGGCAAATCCGACGAGGACGACAGGGCGCAAGAGACCCGGCCGGACGGGCAAGCCGGGGATGATCAGGGATGGTGACCCGCGTCAAAGTGGCTGGAGCGCTTTCCAAAACGGAGTTGCGCGAAGCCAAAACTGTGACGCCCTTTTCGGGAAAAAAGCGCGCTAATTCAGAAGTTAGCCCGCTTTCAGCAGGCCCTGAATGCTGGTTTTCATGCGCTCGGCATGGCCGGACAGACCGGAAGCGGTTTCCTGCACGCTGGAGGCCAGGGTGCCCGTTTCCGTGGCCGAATGCGAGACATTGCCGATATTGCTCGACATCTGCTGGGTGGTGGCCGCCTGCTCTTCCATCGCGCCAGCCATGGAGGTCGTCAGGCCCGACAGTTCGGCCACGGCGTTGGAGATTTCCTCAACCGACTTTACCGCCTCGTGGCTCGACGTCTGAATGGCCAGCACCTGCTGGGTGATCTCGTCGGTGGCCTTGCTGGTCTGTGAGGCCAGCGCCTTGACTTCGGAGGCCACGACGGCGAACCCCCGGCCCGCCTCGCCCGCGCGCGCTGCTTCGATGGTGGCATTGAGCGCCAGCAGATTGGTCTGGGCGGCAATGTCCTTGATCAGGGCCACCACCGAATCCACCTGGCTGGCATTGTCGGCCAGCGCTTTGACGCGATCATCCATCGACTGCGCCTGAGAGGCGATTTCCGACGCGCGGTCAGACACCCGCGTCACCTGCGTCACGATTTCATGGATGGCGCTCGACATCTGCTCCGCACCGGCCGCCGCCGACGCGGCCTGCTGGCTGGCGTTTTCGGCGGCGTCACGCAGGCCCTGAGAGGAGTCGCTCATCGACATGGACGAGGCCAGAAGGGCATCGGCCACGCTGGAGACTTCGCTGGCGACCGTTTCCTGCGCCGTAATCACCGCCCAGGTCAGCATGGGGCCGATATAGGCGCCGAAGGAGTCCTTGATGGCTGTGATCTGAAGACGCAGCACTTCCGGGCCGATCTTGATCTTGGTCGAAAAGGGCAGCATGGCGTCGGTGGTCAGCATACGCCGCTGATGTTCCGGATTTTTATGGAACACATCGACGGACGAGCCCAGCATCTGATCGACCTTGATCGGCAGGAACTGTTCGATGGATTTGAGCGTCTTTTTGGAGGTTTCGTTGAGATAGTTGATCTTGAAGTCGTTTTTGGGATCGACCGTCATGACCGCGACGGGCATGCCGTCGATCATGGTCAGAAGGCGCGTCACTTCGTTTTTCTTGTCGGTAATGTCGAAGGCGAATTTCGTCACTGAGGCCACGCGCCCGCTGTCGTCAAAGACGGGGCAATAGCTGGCCTCCAGCCACACCTGACGCCCGGCTTTGTTGAGGCGCTTGAACTCCCCCTTTTGCGGCTTGCCGGCGCGCAAAGCCTCCCAGAACTGACGGTAATCCGATGACTGCGCGTAGTCCGCTTCGATGAACATGCGGTGATGCTGTCCCGCGACCTCAGCCAACGAATAGCCGACGACAGACAGAAAGCTCTCATTGGCGCGGATAATGCTGCCGTCGGGCTTGAACTCGATAACCGCCATGGAGGTTTCCACGGCTTTCAGGATGTTTCCCGCTGTGACGCCGTTGCCCCGACTGGAGATTTTGTTGGTTTTATTGAAAAGCACGGCCGACCCTCCCGTCGCCACTGTATGTACGCACTTTTCCCAGAGTGTCGCCGAGTCGTTAACGAGGGAATAACATTGTTACAATTTTAGGTATAAGTATGCGCTGCTCATGCCACACTGGTTCACCGGTCAGCGGAAAACTCACATTTTTACGCAAAAAAAAGCGGCCCCGTTTCCGGAGCCGCTTTTTCAATGCTCAGTCCCTATCAGCCAGACTTAAGCTGCGCCGCCACCACGCTTTTCAGCGTAGATCAGCAGGGGCTGGGCGCGTTCTTCGACCACCTCGGCATTGATCACCACCTCTTCGACGCCCTGCATGTTGGGCAGTTCGTACATGGTGTCGAGCAGGATGCCTTCGAGGATCGAGCGCAGGCCGCGCGCGCCGGTCTTGCGCACAATGGCCTTCTTGGCGACGGCAAACAGGGCCTCGTCCGTAAAGGTCAAGGTGACGTTTTCCATCTCGAACAGGCGGGCATACTGCTTGACCAGCGCGTTTTTCGGCTCGGTCAGAATCTTGACCAGAGTCGCTTCATCGAGGTCTTCCAGCGTCGCCAGAACCGGCAGACGGCCGATAAATTCCGGGATCAGGCCGAACTTCATCAGGTCATCAGGTTCGACCTGATGCAGGACTTCGCCCAGACGACGTTCTTCCGGGTCCTTAACCGTGGCACCAAAGCCGATTGAGGTGCCCTTGCCACGGCCGGAAATGATCTTTTCCAGACCCGCAAAAGCCCCGCCGCAGATAAACAGGATGTTGGTCGTATCAACTTGCAGGAATTCCTGCTGCGGATGCTTGCGCCCGCCTTGCGGCGGCACGGAGGCGACGGTGCCTTCCATGATCTTGAGCAGGGCCTGCTGTACACCTTCGCCCGACACGTCTCGGGTAATGGAGGGGTTGTCAGACTTGCGCGAAATCTTGTCCACTTCGTCGATATAGACGATGCCGCGTTGGGCGCGTTCGACATTGTAATCGGCAGCCTGAAGCAGTTTCAGGATGATGTTTTCGACGTCTTCACCGACATAACCGGCTTCAGTCAGGGTGGTGGCGTCGGCCATGGTGAACGGCACGTCGATAATGCGGGCCAGGGTCTGCGCCAGCAGCGTCTTACCCGAACCGGTCGGCCCGATCAGCATGATGTTCGACTTGGCCAGTTCCACATCATTGCCCTTGGCGGCGTGGTTCAGGCGCTTGTAGTGATTGTGCACGGCGACCGACAGAACCTTCTTGGCCTGGTTCTGACCGATCACATAATCATCAAGGACTTCGCGGATTTCCTTCGGCGTGGGCACGCCGTCCTTGGACTTCACGAAGGCGATCTTGTGCTCTTCACGAATGATGTCCATGCACAGTTCGACGCATTCATCACAGATGAAAACGGTCGGACCGGCAATGAGTTTGCGCACCTCGTGCTGGCTCTTTCCGCAGAAGGAGCAGTAGAGGGTGCTCTTGCTGTCGCCACTGGCGGCTTTCGTCATAAGCGCTTCTCACCTTCGTTTGCGCCGGCCCTTTCCCTCTCCGGAGAAAAAGCCGAGGCACTATTCAACCGATACTATGCACCTTTGACCCTTAAGAAAAGGTCATTCCGGTACGATTTTGGGCCAGACCCACACCGCTTTGGCCATCTATGCACAGATTAGACCAGCCCTCAACCACCCCCGCACCGCAAGCTATGGTTAAGGGGCTTTTTTGCGAACCCTGTTGCCTATATGGGGAGAGGGAACCGGATTGTCAGCCATGCCCCTCCCCGTCCACGCCTTCGATTTCGACGGCACCCTGACCTATACAGACAGCTTTACCGCCTTTCTGGCGTGGCAATGCGGCCATGCCCGGCTGGCCCTCGCCTTTGTACGCCATCCCTATATGCTGACGGATTATTTACGCACCCGCGACCGGGGAGCGCTGAAATCGCATATGCTGTACCACCTGATGGGGCCGGTGCGCCGGGACGATCTACAAGCGCGCTTTACCGCCTTTGCCGAAGCGATGGGGGATCGCCTGTTCCGTCCGGACGCCCTGCACACCTGGGCCGAGGTGGGTCAGCACGCCGAAAGGGTAATCGTCACCGCCTCCCCTGAAATGCTTGTGGGGGAGTTCGGCAAAAAGCTGGGGGCTGAGCGCACGATCGGCACGCGGCTGGGGTTTGACGCCGATGACCGGCTAACGCTGCATCTGGACGGCCCCAACTGCCGCAGCGAAGAAAAGATGCGCCGTCTGCGTGAGGTCTATGGCGAGGCGCTGGACCTCGAAGCGGCCTATGGAGACACATCGGGCGACCATGAGATGCTCAAGGCCGCCCGGAGTGGTCACTACAGACTGTTTGTCAAAAAGCCTGTTTAGGCGTTGCTGATCGGATCGGTACGCTTTTCATAAACGTGATCAATAAGGCCGAACTCTTTCGCTTCGGCGGCCGTCATATAGCGGTCGCGGTCGAGCGTGCGCTCGATGACATCATAAGGCTGACCAGTGTGCTTGACGTAGATTTCGTTGAGCAGCTTCTTGGTCTTGCGGATGTCTTCGGCCTGGATTTCGATGTCCGAAGCCATACCGCGCGCCCCGCCGGACGGCTGGTGCACCATGATCTTGGAATTGGGCAGCGAGATACGCTGACCGGCTTCACCGGCTTGCAGGATCAGCGAGCCCGCCGAAGCGGCCATGCCCATACACACGGTGGTCACCGGCGATTTGATGTACTGCATGGTGTCGTAGATCGCCAGCGCAGAGGTCACCTGACCGCCGGGGCTGTTGATGTACATGGAGATTTCCTTCTTCGGGTTTTCCGACTCAAGGAACAGCAGCTGGGCGCAGATCGAGGTGGCCATGCCGTCTTCGAACGGGCCGGTAAGGAAGATGATGCGTTCCTTCAGCATCCGCGAATAGATGTCATAGGCGCGCTCACCGCGGCTCGATTGCTCGATGACCGTGGGGATCAGGTAGCTGGTCAGGTTTTCGACTGGATCGCGCATGGAAGTCCCTAAAGCGTTATGGGTTATGAGACCGCATCTAAGGCTGATTTGATTAACCGAAGGTGTGCGCAGTCCCCGTC
>NZ_JAIXSV010000343.1 GCF_027484505.1 Asticcacaulis sp. | reverse complement strand
GTGGTGCTGGCCATGGGTGAGGCGGAGAACATGTCTGGCGAAGCGCAGGCCCGCACCGATATTTCCTTGCCCGCACCTCAACTGGCGCTGATCGAAGCGGTCAAGGCGACGGGCAAGCCGACCGTGCTGCTGCTGCGTCACGGTCGGGCGCTGGCGCTGACCGGCGCGGCGCGTGAGGCCGACGCCATCCTCGCGACGTGGTTCCTGGGGTCAGAAACCGGCAACGCCATTGCCGATATCCTGTTCGGCGACTACGCCCCCTCCGGTCGCCTGCCGGTCAGCTTCCCACAGGCATCGGGTCAGCAGCCCTATTATTACAATCACCGCATTACCGGTCGCCCGCAACTCGATCCGAAGGACATGGCCTATAAGACCCGCTACCGGGAAGTCACCAATGAGGCGCTTTATCCGTTTGGCTACGGCCTGACCTATTCAACGATTGAATACGGCCCGACCGCGGTCAGCGTGGCCGAACTGGGCTGGGACGCCACCCTCACGGTCAGCGCCGAAATCACCAATACGGGCACGCGCGACGCTGATGAGGTGGCGCAGCTCTATATCCATGACAAGGTGGCGAGCCTCGTCCAGCCGATCCGCCAGCTCAAGGGCTTTAAGCGCCTCAGCCTGAAGGCCGGAGAGCGTAAGCGGGTGGAATTTAGCCTCAGCCGCGCCGATCTGGCCTTCGTGCACCCTGATCTGAAACCGGCGGCAGAACCGGGGGCGTTCAGGGTGTGGATCGCGCCCTCGGCGGTCGGCGGCACCCCGGCTGACTTCGTTCTGAAAGCCTAGATGTCGAAAAAAAGCAGCGAGATAGGCTTAAGCGGGGCCGCGGTTTACGGGCTGGGGGATTTTGCCTGTAACCTCTACTGGCAAAGCCTCAGCCTGTTTCTGCTGTTTTATTATACCGAGGTGGTCGGCCTGCCGCCCGCGACGGCCGGTCTGATCTATCTGATCGCCTCGGTCTGGGATGGGCTGATCGACCCGCTGATCGGGGCGGCGGCGGACAAGACGCGCACACGTTTTGGCGCCTATCGCCCCTATCTGCTGTTCGGCGGGCCGCTGCTGGGGCTCAGTTTTTGCCTTCTTTATTATCGCCCGCCGCTGGAAGGGACGATGCTGCCCCTCTGTCTTCTGGGCACGCATCTGGTCTTTCGCACCTTCTATGCGCTGGTCAATGTGCCCTATGCGGCCCTGTCCGGGCGTATCACCAGCGACCCGAACCGCCGCGCGCAGTTGTCCTGCTTTCGCATGTTTTTCGGCGCGCTGGCCGCGGTTCTGGTGTCGTTGATCACCCCGGCCTCCGGGCAGGGGGGCTATTTCCTGACGGCCGTCGCCTTTGCCATCGTCGCCACCGCCCTGTTTCCGCTGGTGTTTTCGGTGACGCGCGAGCCTGAGCCGCAGACGGCCGCCCCACCGCCGGCGCTGAAGGCCCTGATCGGCAGCCTGCTGCGCAATCGCGCCTTCTGGCGGCTCAATCTGGGGGCGCTGGCCTTCGCCGTCTCAGGGACTGTCCTCACCAAATCCGTCCTCTATTACTTCAAATATCAGCTACACGATGACCGCAGCGGCGCGCTCGCGTTGGCGGTGATGGGTATGGCAGGTCTGGTGGTTATTCCGCTATGGACGCTTCTGGCGCGGCGCATCGGACGGCGCGGCGTGTGGATCGCGGCCTGCGGTGTGGGCCTGAGTGGTTTATCGGCGCTATGGGCCATAGGCACAACCGCCGGGCCTCTCGGCGTCATCGCCTGTCTGGTCTGTGTCCATAGCGGCTCTTTGGGTCTGCTTTTTGCCTTCTGGTCGCTGCTGCCCGACACAGTGGATTATGGCGAACAGACGCTTCAGGTGCGCGCCGATGGCTTCGTCTTCGGCGTCGCGGGTATGATCTCCAAGATTTCGATGGGTCTGGGGGCGGGTCTGTTTGGTTGGGGCTTGGGGCAGGCTGGTTATCAGCCTAATGTCTCCCAAAGTGCCGCGACCCTCAGTGATCTGCGGTTGCTGATGCTGCTCACCCCGGCTTTGGGGTTTGGTCTGTGCCTGCTGGTGATGATACGCGATGTGCGGGTGAAATCAGCCTCCGTCTGAGGCGGTACGGCTCCAGCGGCGGCGGTCCAGATAGGGCCCCTGATAGGGGGGGCGGGGTTCGACCGCATTGCGCGGGTCAGGTGACTGCGTCGCCGCCGCGCCGCCATTGCGGCACACCGACGGCTCTATGCCGTAAAGTCCGGCAGCAAAGTCATAGACGCTGCGTTCAACCAGGGTGCGGACGCCCAACTGGATGGGCTCCATTTCGCTGAACCCGCCCGACAGGTCGAGCATGGTTCCGTCGAGCAGGGTGAAGAGGCCGGGCTTCACCTCACGCCCCACAATCTGTTTCTGATAGGCGGTGACGCGCCGGATTTCCTGAGACCGCGTGTCGATCAGGCGCAGATCCAGCGCAATATTCATCACAAAGCGCCGCGACACGAAGCTGCCCGCCGGATCGTCGCTGCCGGTGCCCCCGGCGCGCAGATCGACCCCGTCCGAGCGGATATTGTAATTCAGTTCCGTCAGGCCGCCGGAAATATAGTAGTCGGACCCGGCGATTTGTCCGGCATAGACCTTGCGGAAATTGTCCGGATCGTTGCCCGCCTGATCCGGCGTGTCGGACAGGACGTGGTCCATGGCGGCCTTCAGTTCATAGTCGGAGATGTCGCGATCACCGCGCTCCACCTGAGGCAGGCCGGCGCGCGACAGGGCCGACTGGGCGAACAGGGCGATGCCCTGCGTGATATTGGCCCCGGTATAGAAGTCGCGCTTGCCCGTCAGGTCGTCGATACGGCCCACCGCCACGCGCGGCAGGGTCTTGTGCGTGGCCAGCGCGGCCTGCTGAAGACAGGTCAGATCGGCGCTGTAGGGTGTCAGGTTGGCCGTGGCCGGGGCATTGCCCACAGGCTTGGCATAAAGGTCCGTCTGCGGGTCGGCGGTGACGCTGGCGCAGGCCGAAAGCAGCACGGGCAGGCAAAGGACCAGACGTCTCATGGCTGCACCGTTTTCAGGCCGGCTTCGCTGAGGCAGGTGCGGGCGTCAGTGGCGGTCCATAGCGGCGCGATCAGGTGATAGACCGAGCGTTCGACCAGTTCGCGTACCGACATTTGCAACGGCTCCTGACGGCTGTTACCGCCTTGCAGCAGCAGGCCGATATCCTCGCTGCCGCCATTCAGGCGACGGTCGTTGGTGACGCCGATCACCTGTTTCTGAAAGGTGACCGTGTCCACCACCTGTTGGGTCTGGGTGTTGACCAGCCGCATATCGACGGCAACATTGAGCACATAGGTGCGGCCGCTGATCTGCCCCTGCACGCCGGGCAGGACCTGCGAGCCGATGGCCGCGTCGTAGCCGTCGGAGCGGATATTGTAGTTCAGTTCGGTAATGCCGCCGACGATGTAATAGCGCGACCCGGCGATCTGCCCGGCCAGTATCGGGCGGAAATTGTCACCGCTGTGCCCGGCGCGCTCCGGCGTATCCGACAGCAGCTTTTGCCGCGCATAGTTCAGCTCGATCTCGGCCACGGAATTGTCGAGGCGCTCGACCACGGGGACCCCGGCATAGCCGAGCGCACTGACGGCAAACAACGAGGCGCCTTGCGTGATCTTAGCGCCGGTGTCGAAATCGACCTTGCCCGTGAGGTCGCCAATGCGCCCAACGGCCAGTCGCGGCAGGCCATTCAGAGATGGGCGGCGTGCCAGACAGCGCAGGGCGGGGGTGACGGGCGTTTCATTGAGCGTCACCTCCGCCTGTGGAGACGTGGCGGCAGCCAGACCCGGCGTGAGCGAGCCTGCGGCGCAACTCAGGGCGAAGAAAAGGCGAAGGGTGGGGGGCATCTGCGCGTATCCGGGTAGGGGTGAAAGCGGGGAGGTGTTATTCACCGGTTGTTTTGCGACCATTGAGCACGGCAGTAACCGTGCCGGAATTGTCCTGACGGCTGTTGAGAATGACCGTGTTGTGGCTGCCGCTGACCGTGACCGACAACAGGTTGCCAATCGCCGTGGCCGTGCCCTGCGTCGTCAGAAGACTATTGTTCGACAGAAGGCTGCCGCCGTTGGAACTCGACTGGCTGTAGCGGCTATTGGCGTCGTCGTACTGGATGATACCGTTGACGATCAGGCGGTTGCCATTGGCATCGCGCGTCGTGGGGGTGAAGGGCTGGCTTTCCAGCCGTCGGCCATTGCCATAGCCGTTTTCCAGCGCCCGCAGGTCCGAGGTCTGCGCGACGGCAGGGAGGGACAGCAATGGGCCGCTGAAGACGAGGCCGGTAAGAAGGACGGTTGTCCGCATGTCTATTGCTCCATAACGGAAAAGAGGAGCCCGCCTGCGCGGCAGGCTCCCTTCCGGATCATCAGAAACCCTTGACAGTCAGGGTGTTTCCGATGGCGGCCGCCGTGGCGTCCACCTTGCCCGCCACGCCAGCAATTGTGGTGTTGGCGTAGGCATTGACCGCAGCCGTATTGACCTGGGTCGAGTTCAGGCTGCTGAAGTCGGTGGTGAAGGTGGCCGAGTTGCTGATGGCGGCCGCCGTAGCGCTGACCGACTTGTCCACATTATAGACCGTGGCGTTCAGCACTGCCGACGGGTCATAATTGACGTACTGGGTGTTTGACACGGCACCCGACCAGTCGGCTTTGACCGTCGCCGTGTTGGCAATGGCGGCCGAAGTGGCGCTGACATCGCCCGTCACATTGGTGATGGTCGTCGAAAGGTTGGAGGTCGCGTCCCCGAAGAAGCGCTGATAGTTGTTCAGGCCGTTGAGGCTCGACCCTTCGGCGGTGAAGCTGTTGCCGATGGCCGCAGCGGTCGCCGACACGTCACTGGTGACATTGTCGATCTTGGCGTTCAGTTGTGCCTTGATGTTGGATGAGTTGTTCTGATTGTTCGAGGCGGTTTGCGCCTGAGCCGAACCGGCCAGAACCAGACCGGCGACGGCGATTACGGAAAGATATTTCATCTGAGTCTCCTGTGTATTTGCCCCCAAACGGGCCACAGAAGATCAGCAATAGTCAGGCCTATAAACGCAGTTAATCTTTCATTTTTAAGATAAGTAAATGAAAGATTAAAACATTATCGTTCAGGAGAAATTAACGTTTAATAAAAAATTAGTTCACCTGGGTTTGCGATTATTAAGAAATTGAAAATCATGTTTCTTAAGATGGCGATAACCTTAGGATGTATCGACTTAATACATGTATTTATTTGAGAAAATATCGTTTCGCCCCTTGGGGGAAAGGCGAGCGTTTCGTGTGTCAGAGCGGCACGCCTACGGTAACTCTATAATGGCTTCATGCCGCATAAATCGGGGGTGCAGGGGCCTTGCGGCCCCTGCGTCTACCCCTTTTAAGGCACCGTCGTCTCGATGGTGAAGCTGTAGCTCTGAGGCTTCAGCGGGATACGGTACTTGACCAGCGAGCGGGCCTCCTGCGACCAGCCAGTATCGCCGCCAACACCGATCTGGGCCAGGTCGATCAGCAGCGTCCCGTCACCGCGGGGCGTGACGTCAGCGGCACGCCATTCGCCGCGCGGGCGGGCATAGAGGTCTTCGTAGGGGAAGGCGAGGGCATTGGCGCTCAGGGGCTGAGCCCCGGTCACCTTCACGCCCTTACCCGAAGCGTCGGAAACGGCGATCCAGCGCACATCGGTCTTGTTGCCGGTTTCCTGCGGACGGGCATAGTCGTGGAATTGCTCGGCGACCGTGCCCTTATAACGACCAATGGCGTAGCCGGTCTGGCGATCGACATAGGATTCTTGCGGGCCGCGTCCGTACCATTCGAGATTGGCCAGCGACGGATCGGTGTCAAAGCGCAGTCCGACACGCAGCGGATCGGGCAGATCATCCTTGACCGGATCAAAGTCCGTGGTGACCATGACCTTGCCGTCGGTGCGCAGGCGATAGGTGACGGTGACCTTCACCTGACCGGGGCCGTGCACGAACAGCACCTGTACGCGGTCAGCCTCAACCTTCAACTCGCGCACGCGGCGGTTTTCGGTCAGGCTTTTCCAGATGCCGTGGCTGCGCGCCACATTGGCACCTTCATCATTATCGGTCAGGCCGCGCCAGAAGTTGGGCGTGCCGCCTTTGAGCAGGGTCTTGCCGTTGCTATCCAGCGCGATCAAGCCGGTATCGGCGTCGATGTTCAGCGTGCGCCCGGCGGCGCTGAGGGTGATGGCCTTGCCCTTCTGCTGCGGCTTGACGAAGGCCGTGGCCTCCACCGGGGCCGCGGCCGGGCGCAGCACAAACTGGCTCCAGCCGACCGTCGAGCCC
The DNA here is from genome assembly GCF_027484505.1 of Asticcacaulis sp. Taxonomy (GTDB): domain Bacteria; phylum Pseudomonadota; class Alphaproteobacteria; order Caulobacterales; family Caulobacteraceae; genus Asticcacaulis. The sequence continues at coordinate 1,220 of NZ_JAIXSV010000343.1, read as the reverse complement.
GCCGGCACGCCGCGGATGCTGTCGCTTTTAGCCGTGGCGGCCAGCGTCACGATGTATTCCGCGCCGTCCTGCGGCAGGGCCGGCAGGGACAGGGGCACGTCGGAGGCCGAGTCAGGGGCGGCCTTGACACCGCCCAGCGTGCCGCGATCGGCGACCACGCCGTCCTTCAGCAGGGTCCAGGTAAAGTCAAAGCCCGACAGGTCGCGGAAATTGTGCCGGTTGACGACCGTGACCTTACCCGACTGCGACGCCCCTTCGAAGGTGACCGGCGAATAGACCTTCTGAAGCTCGTAATATTCCGGGTCCGGGGTACGGTCGGCCTGCACCACACCGTCGCCCACCACCGAATTGTCGCCGCGTTCGGGGTTCACATCAAAGCCCGAGGCCCAGTAGTGACGGCCTTTAGAGTCCGTGCCGTCCACGAACTGATCGATGAAGTCCCAGACGAAGCCGCCTTGCAGCTTCTTTTTGGCGCGGATGGCGACCCAGTAATCCTCAAGATTGCCGAGGCTGTTGCCCATGGCGTGGGCGTATTCGCACTGGATCAGTGGCTGGGTGTAGCGCGGGTCTTCGGCATAGTCGTTGATGCGGTCGATGTCGTCGTACATCGGCGCGTAGATATCGACAAAGGGGTTGGGCTGATGGTCGCCGTACAGGGTGCCGTGGCCCAGATAGGAGATCAGGCGCGTCGGGTCATTTTGCCGAATCCACTTGGCGGCGTTTTCAAAATTGGGCCCGGTTCCTGCCTCATTGCCCAGTGACCAGAAGATGATCGAGGGGTGGTTCTTATCGCGCTCAACCATGCGCGAGATGCGGTCGAGGTGCGCATTGGCCCAGTGCGGCTTGTAGCCCAGTTGCATCTGCTCGCGGATTTTCGGGTCGTTCGCCTGCGCCGCCTTCTTGTCGGCGGTGTCCATATATTCATGGCTCTCGATATTGGCCTCATCCATGATGTAGAGGCCATATTCGTCGGCGAGGTCGTAGAGGTATGGGTCGTTGGGATAGTGCGAGGTGCGCAGCGCATTGACGTTCGCCTGCTTCATCAGCTCGACATCCTTGCGCATCAACTCCGGCGTAATGACGCGGTAGGTCTTCGGGTCATGCTCGTGGCGATTGACGCCCTTGATCAGGATGCGCTTGCCATTGACCTGCACCTCGCCGTTGCGGATTTCCACCGTGCGGAAGCCGATCTTTTTAGAGGTCGCCGAGATCAGGTTCCC
>NZ_JAIXSV010000004.1 GCF_027484505.1 Asticcacaulis sp. | reverse complement strand
TGATCCTGCTAGTCGCGCGCTTTGCCCCCCCGGTGCGTAAGCTGGGCGGGCGGTGGATCAATGTGCTGGGCTGCGCGATCTTTGGCCTGTTCGCGCTGGTCGTGTCGGTGGTTTAGGCCTTACTAAGACCGTGAATCACCCTTTTCTCCTCCCTACGCTTGCGTGGGGAGGTGGCAGCGAGCGAAGCGAAGCTGACGGAGGGGTATTACCGTCCGTAAGATACCCCTCCGCCTCGTAAACTCGGCACCTCCCCATAATATGGGGAGGAGGGAGAGCCACTATGTTAACCGTCACTTCAGCCTAACCCGTCTGATCCAGCACGCGGCGCAGGGTTTCGACGATGCGGTCGATGTGCGCCTTTTCGATGATCAGCGGCGGCGACATGGCGATGATGTCGCCGGTGACGCGGATCAGCAGGCCGGCCTCAAAACAGCGGTCGAATACCTCCAGCGCGCGGGCCGTGGGCGCCCCTTCGCGCGGCGTCAGCTCGATCCCGGCGATCAGTCCCAGATTGCGGATGTCGATGACGTGCTTCGCGTCGCGCAACGAATGGACCGCTTCCTGCCAGTAGGGAGACATTTCGGCGGCGCGGGCGAACAGGCCTTCCTCTTCATAGGTTTCCAGCGTGGCGATCCCGGCGGCGCAGGCCAGCGGGTGGCCGGAATAGGTATAGCCGTGGAACAGCTCGATCGGGGTTTCTGACGCCTGCATAAAGGTGTCGTAGATGCGGTTCGACACGCCGACCGCCCCCATCGGCACGGTGGCATTGGTGATGCCTTTGGCCATACAGATCAGGTCAGGGCGCACGCCGAAATAGTCGGCGGCAAAGGGTGTCCCCAGTCGCCCGAATCCGGTGATCACTTCATCGAAGATCAGCAGAATATCGTGCTTGTCGCAAATCTCGCGCAGGCGTTTCAGATAGCCCTTCGGCGGGATCAGCACGCCAGTCGAACCGGCCACAGGCTCCACGATGACGGCGGAGATGGTCGAGGCGTCGTGCAGTGTCACCAGCCGTTCCAGCGCGTCGGCCAGATCGGCCCCGTGCTCCGGTTCGCCTTTTGAGAAAACATTCTGCGGCAGGTGGGTGTGCGGCAGGTGATCGACCCCGGTCAGCAGCGTGCCGAAGTGCATACGGTTCTTGACGATGCCGCCGACGCTGATGCCGCCAAAACCGGTGCCGTGATAGGCGCGCTCACGCCCGATCAGGCGCGTCTTGGCACCATTGCCGCGCATGCGATGATAGGCCAGGGCGATCTTCAGCGCCGTATCGGCCGCCTCCGAACCGGAATTGGTGAGAAACACCTTTTTCAGGTCGTAGGGCAGGATGTGGCTGAGTTTGTGGGTAAATTCGAACGCCAGCGGGTGGGCGATATTGAAGGTCGGCGCAAAGTCCAGCACCGCCGCCTGTTTCTGAATGGCCGCTGTGATCCTGGGGCGGTTGTGCCCGGCATTGGAGCACCACAGGCCCGCCGTGGAGTCCAGAATTTCGCGCCCGTCGTGGCTGCGGTAATACATGCCGTCGGCTTCGATCAGCAGCTTATGCCGCCCGGACTTGAACGCCCGGTTGGGCGTGAAGGGCATCCAGAACGAACTCAGGGCGTCGGGTGAGGGGAAATGATCAGACGCGTCCATGGCCGGGCCTCCCTTAAACAACAGGCATTTCAATTGTCCGTCCACAGCTTACAGGCTATACACAGCCGTACCAGTCTTTTTGTGCGCCGTTTTCCCATTTTGTGATCACATTTTCGAGGCCGTCTCTATGACCTTTCCGGCGCTGACCCGTCTTGCGCAAACCTCCGTGCCGGGGGGGACTGAGGTGCGCGATGAAGAGTCTTCGGTCCACGATCAGGTCTATGAGGCGCTGGCCAACCGGCTGATTCAGGGGCAGTTGCCGCCGGGCAAGTCGGTCTCGCTGCGTACCCTGGCCAGCGGGCTGGGCGTCAGCCCCATGCCGGTGCGCGAGGCGGTCCGTCGCCTGATCGCGCAGAAGGCCCTTGAGCTTCAGCCGTCTAACAAGCGCCTGCGGGTGCCGTCGCTGTCCGAGGATCGCCTGCGGCAGTTGATGATGGCGCGCCAGTGGGTCGAGCCGGAACTGGCCTTCCGCGCCGTGGCGGCGATGACCAGGGACGTTATTGCTGAGCTGAAGGCCGACGATCAGCGCCTGATGGCGGCGCTGGGTAAGGGCGACGTCGATGGCTATATGCAGGCCAACCACGCCTTTCATTTCCGCATCTACCGGCTGGCGCAGGCGGATCTGTTTCTCGATATGGCCAAGACCCTGTGGCTGCAATCAGGGCCGTTTATGCGTGTGGTCTTCGGGCGGCTGGGCACGGTGCAACTGCCGCAGGACCACCATCAGGAACTGATCCGCGCCTTTGAAACCGGCGACGCCGGGGCGGTGCGCCAGCATATGTCGGACGATGTGCACGAAGGCATGGAACTGATGCTGGAAGCGTTGAAGGGGTAAGCCTTTTCGTTTCCCTCTGCCAACGGCATGGGGCTTCGTGCCAGCGAGAGCGACAAGGGACGCGGCTGCTGACGTTTCCGAGTCATCCCCTCCCACCATCCGCTGTCGCTGCGCTCCGCGGATGGTCCCCCCTCCCACGGCTTCGCCGCAGGCGGTAGATTAAGGCTTGACGACTGCGTTTGCGCCATGTTCCATTTGTGATCACAAATTGCCGGAGGTTTTGCCATGCTGCCCGCGCCGATTGCCACGCCTGCTGCCGACCTGTCCGGGGTGCTTGAGGCCCTGAAAGCGGTCTTCATACCTGATAAGGCCTTTATCGACGGGCAATGGACAGCGGCGGCTTCCGGGCGCACCTTCGATAATCACACGCCGCGCGACAACCGCCTGATCAACCGGCTGCCCGCCTGTGACGCCGCCGATGTCGATGCCGCCGTGCGCGCGGCGCGTCAGGCCTTCGAGGACGGGCGCTGGCACCACCTTGCCCCTAAGGCCAAGAAAAAGGTGCTGCACGCCCTGGCCGACCGGATGACGGCGCACGCGGAAACTCTGGCCCTGCTGGAATGTCTCGATACGGGCAAGCCGATCCGCGATGCCCGCGCCGTCGATATTCCGCTGGCCATCAACAGCGTGCGTTACTATGCCGAGGCGCTGGACAAGATCTATGGCGAGGTCGCGCCTGCGCCGCAGGGCCGTTTCTCCTATGCTGAGCATGAGCCGCTGGGCGTTATTGGCGCCATTGTGCCGTGGAACTTCCCGCTGCACATGGCCATGTGGAAGGTCGCCCCGGCGCTGGCCATGGGCAATTCGGTGGTGCTCAAACCCGCCGAGCTGTCGTCCCTGACGGCGCTCTATGTAGCGACGCTGGCCATCGAGGCCGGTCTGCCCGCCGGCGTGTTCAATGTGGTGACCGGCTTCGGTCCTGAGGCCGGGGACGCGCTGGCCCGCCATATGGAGGTCGATATGATCGCCTTCACCGGGTCGGGCCCAGTGGGGCGGCAACTGATGAAGGCGTCGGCCGAATCCAACCTCAAGCGCGTCTCGCTGGAGCTGGGGGGCAAGTCGCCGCAGATCGTCTTTGCCGATTGCCCGGACCTTGAGGCCGCAGCGCAGAACGCCGCCTGGGGCGTGTTCTACAATCAGGGTCAGGTGTGCACGGCGGCCTCGCGCTTGTTCGTCGAAGCCGCCATCAAGGACGCCTTCCTCGAAAAGGTCATCGCTGTGGCCAAGACCATCACGGTCGGCGACCCCTTCGATCCGCAAACCGCTTTCGGGGCCATGATTTCTGAGCGTCAGATGAATACGGCGCTTGACTATATCGCCAGGGGGCAGGCGGGCGGCGGCACGCTGCGGCTGGGCGGCAGTCGGGCGCGCAGCGAAACCGGCGGCTTCTATGTCGAGCCGACGCTCATTGATGGCATCACGCCGGACAACGTGCTGGCCCGCGAAGAGGTGTTCGGGCCGGTCCTGTCGGTCCTGACCTTTCAGGGCGAGGCGGAGGCCTTGCGTCTGGCCAACGATACCGTCTATGGGCTGGCCGCCGGGGTGTGGACGGCGGATGTCGGGCGCGCCATGCGGGCGGCGAAACAGCTTAAGGCCGGGCTGGTCTGGGTCAATGGCTGGGATGCCTGCGACATTACGCTGCCCTTCGGGGGCTTTAAACAGTCGGGCTTTGGTCGCGATCGCAGCCTGCACGCCCTATATAAGTATGCCGATCTGAAGTCTGTCTCGATCAGCTACACGGTATAATGTCATGAAACTCACCCCCGCGATTCTCGACATCCTCGGCGACGCCATCAGCCAGACGCCGCCCGCTTATAAGGCCTTTGTGTCGTACAACCCCTCGACCGGCGAGGTGCTGGCCTATGTGCGCGATATGGGGGCCGAAGAGACCGAGGCCGCCATTGCCGCGGCTCAGGCCGCCATGCCGGAATGGGCCGCAAAAACCGCCAAGGAGCGTGCTAAAATTCTGGAAAAATGGCACGATCTGCTGATGCAGAATCAGGAGGCGCTGGGCCTTCTGGTGTCGCTGGAACAGGGTCGGGCGATCAAGGAAGCGCGTGGCGAAGTGGCCTATGCGGCGGGCTTCATCGAATGGTTCGCCGAAGAGGGTAAGCGCGCCTATGGCCGCACCATTCCCGCTCCGGTGGCGGGCAAACAACTCCTGACCATCCAGCAGCCGGTGGGTGTGGTCGGGGCCGTCACCCCGTGGAACTTCCCCCTGTCGATGATTACGCGCAAGCTGGGGCCGGCGCTGGCCGCCGGGTGCGCGGCGGTGCTGAAACCCGCGGAGGACACGCCTCTGAGCGCGCTGGCGCTGAAGCAACTGGCCGACAGGGCGGGGGTGCCCGACGGCCTGATCCACATTGTGACGGCCGCCAGCGGGGCCGAGGTGGGTAAGGTCCTGACCACCGATCCGCGCATCAAAAAGTTCTCCTTCACCGGCTCCACCCCGGTCGGCAAAACGCTCTATGCGCAGTGCGCCTCGACCATCAAGAAGATCTCGCTGGAGCTGGGCGGCAATGCGCCGGTAGTGGTGTTTGACGACGCCGATCTCGATATCGCGGTCCCGGCGACGGCCCTGTCGAAGTTCCGCAATTCGGGGCAGACCTGCGTCTGCGCCAACCGCATCTTCGTGCAGCGCGGTATCTATGATGTGTTCGTTGAGCGCCTGACCGCCGAAGCCAAACGCCTGCAACTGGGGCCAGGCTGGGAAGAGGGCACGGGTCTGGGGCCGCTGATCAATCAGAAGGCCGCCAGCAAGGTGACGCAACTGGTCGAAGACGCGGTGTCGAAGGGCGCGCAGGTGGTGCTGGGCGGCAAGGTCGATGAGACTCAGGGGCCGCTGTACTTCCCGGCGACCATTCTGACGTACGTGCCGCGTGAGGCCCGCCTGTTTGATGAGGAAATCTTCGGCCCGGTGGCGGCGCTCTATCCGTTTGACACCGAAGCGGAAGGGATCGCTCTGGCCAATGACACGCCGTTCGGTCTGGCGGCCTATGCCTTTACGACGGACATCAAGCGCGGCTGGCGCGTGTCTCAGGCCATTGAGGCGGGCATGGTTGGCCTCAATGACGGGGTGATGTCTACCGAGGTGGCGCCCTTTGGCGGGGTCAAGGAATCGGGTCTGGGCCGTGAAGGCGCGGTCGAGGGCCTTGAAGAGTTTCTGGAGACCAAGTTCATCAGTTTCGGGGGTCTGGGATGAGTTGGGATATCGCCACCTCCGTCCTCTTCGCGACAGGTGAGGAGGGGGGATTGGTTTCTCCTCCCCTGCGGAGCGGGGGAGGTGGCAGCGCGAAGTCGCTGACGGAGGGGGCCTGCCGTGACGGCTCTGTCTGATTTCCTCACCGAACAAAAGCGCCTGTTCACCGCCACCCACCCCAAAACCGTTGCTCTGGCCGCTGAGGCGCAAACGGTGTGGCGGGGCGGGGTGCCGATGCACTGGATGCACGACTGGGCCTCGCCCGTGCCGCTCTATGCCGAGCGGGCCAAGGACGCGACCTTGTGGGACGTCGATGGCCACGCCTATGACGACTTCTGTCTGGGCGACACCCCCTCCATGTTCGGCCACGGGCGCGAGGAACTGCAAAGCGCCATCGCCGCGCAGGCGGGGCAGGGGGTGGGCTTCATGCTGCCGACCCGCTCCAGCCTTGAGGTGGGTCAGCTTCTGAAAGACCGGTTCGGCCTGCCGGTGTGGCAGTGCGCCACGACGGCGTCGGACGCCAATCGCGCCGTTATCCGCTGGGCGCGGGCCATTACGCAGCGCCCGAAGATCCTGTTTATCGACGGCGCCTATCACGGCATGGTCGATGACGCCTTCGTGGTGTTGAAGGATGGGCAGATCGTCCACAAGGCCGGCCTGATCGGGCAGGTCGCCAACCTGACGCAACACAGCGTCGTCGTGCCGTTCAACGACCTTGCGGCGCTGGAGGCAGCGTTGCGCACGGGTGAGATCGCTGCCGTCATGCTCGAACCCGTCATGACCAATTGCGGCATGATCCTGCCGATCAAGGGCTATCACGAGCGCCTGCGTGCCCTGTGTGACGAGACGGGCACGCTGCTGGTGTACGATGAGACGCATACCTTGTCGTCGGGCTTTGGCGGCTATGTGCGCGAACATGGTCTGCGCGCCGACGTCCTGACCGTGGGCAAGGCCATTGCCGGAGGCGTCCCCGCCGCCGTGTGGGGCGTCACCGCCGAAGTCGCCGCGCGCATGGACGCCGCTCAGGCCGCTATCGGACCGGGCTCGTCCGGCATAGGCACCACCCTGTCCGGCAATGCGCTGGCCATCGCCGGCATGAAGGCCATGCTTAGCGAGGTCATGACCCCGGACGCCTACGCCTATATGCAGGCCGGGGCCGAAAGCCTTGTGGCCAAACTGCGGGCCGTCATCGCGCAGCATCAGGTGCCGTGGTCGGTGGTGCATGTCGGCGCGCGGGCCGAGCTGGTCTTTGCCGCGCCTGAACCGCAAAACGCCGCCGACATGCGCCGGGCGCTGGACCCGCACCTGCTGGAGGCCCTGCATCTCTATCTGATCAATCAAGGGGTGCTGATCGCGCCCTTCCACAATATGATGCTGATTTCGCCCAAAACCCCACCGGAGGCCATTGACCGCCTCGTGGCGGCGGTGGAAGGTTTTATTGCTGAGTACAAGCGTTTCACATCCTCCCCTGCGTAGCGGCAACGCCGTTGTGGGGGAGGTGTTAGCGCCAAGCCGCTGACGAAGGGGGCGTTTGTTCGTCCAATTGCCCCCTCCGTCTTCTCGTTTCACTCGAAGACACCTCCCCCGTAAACAGGGGAGGAGGATAACGAAATGACCCTGCCTGCACACCCCATGGTCGCCACCGTTGATGAGGCCAAGGCCTTTCTCGAGGCCCACCCGCACATCAACTACTTCGAGATCCTGTTCACTTCGATGACCGGGGTGCCGCGTGGCAAGCGTCTGCGCCGTCACGAGTTGTTGCCCATCTACGAATATGGCCGCTTCCTGCCGGGCTCGATTCTGGTGGTCGATACGCTGGGGGCCGATTGCGAAGAGACAGGCCTTGTCTGGGAAGACGGCGACGCCGATCGCGTGGCGCGACCGGTGCCGGGGACGCTGACGCCCGCGCCGTGGCTGGGGGACGATGTGGGGCAGGTGATGCTCTCCCTCTACGAACTGGACGGCACGCCCAACGACCTCGATCCGCGCCATGTGCTGCAACGGGTGCTCGACCGCTACGCCGCCGATGGCCTGACGCCGGTGGTGGCCTGTGAGCTGGAATATTACCTCGTCGATATCGAGCGGGGACACAAAGGTGAGCTGGTGCCTGCCGCCGGGTTCAATACGGGCCAGACGCCGAAGGGCATTCAGGTCTATGGCCTGCCCGAAGTCGAAGCCCACGGTGAGTTCTTCCGCACCCTGTGGGAGACGGCGGATGTCATGAACATTCCGCTGGAGGGGGCGATTTCCGAATTTGCCCCCGGTCAGGTCGAACTGACCCTGAAGCACAAGCCGGATGCGCTGCGCGCCGCCGACGATGCGGTCCTCTATAAGCGCATGGCCAAGGGCGTGGCGCTCAGCCTTGGCATCGAAGCGACTTTTATGGCCAAGCCGTGGGCCGACCGCGCCGGTTCCGGCTTCCACGTGCATGTGTCTGTGGCGGATAAGGACGGCAACAATCTCTGTGCCGACGCCCATCCGGAAGGCTCTGCGCTTTTGAAGCACATGATCGGCGGCATGAAGGATCATCTGGCCGACTGCATGGGCATCCTCGCGCCGGGCGCCAATAGCTATAAGCGCTTCAAGGCCAATTCCTACGCCCCGGTGGGCCTGACCTGGGGCGTCAATAACCGCACGGTCAGCTTGCGCGTCACCGCCGGTCCGGCCCATACGCGCCACGTCGAACACCGCGTCGCCGGGGCCGATGGCAACCCCTATCTGGTGCTGGCGGCCGTACTCGCCTGCGCCCACCACGGCCTGACGCAACAGATCGACCCCGGCCCCGCCGTGGTCGGCAATGGCTATGCGGTGGCCGCCGAAACCGGCGCAACGCTGCCTACCAACTGGTTCGCGGCGGTCGATTATCTCGACAGGTCTCAGGTGCTGCGCGACTATCTGGGGGAACGCTTCATCGACATGTATGTGAAGGTCAAAAAGACCGAACAGGCGCGTTTCTTCGAGGAAATCACCGAACTGGATTACGACTGGTATCTGAGGAACGCGTAGGGCGCGAATTATGACGCATTTGCGAACGTGATCACAGTTGCCGGTTGACAGAAACCCAATCCCGTATTCTGTTAACGTATCGTCACACTTGGAAGGGGCCAGAGGGACGGCGTCTTCCGTGAGGTTTGCACCATCACCACCCGCTGACGGGTTGAAACCTGAGGAGACCGGACATGACTTCATCGCGTACTCACGCTTCACGTCGTTCCTTGCTGCAAGGTCTTGGGGCCGCGGCGGTGGGCATCAGTTTCGGCGGCCTGTCGGCCTGTTCGCAGGGGGCGAGTTCCTCCGGCGGCGAAGGCAACAAGCTGAACTTCTACAACTGGGACACCTATATCGGCACCAATACGCTGTCCGACTTCAAAAAGGCCGCCGGTATCGACGTCAACATGTCGCTGTTTGCGACCAATGACGAACTGTTCGCCAAGATGAAGACCGGCAATTCCGGCTTTGACGTCATTGTGCCGTCGAACGACTTCGTTGAGCGCCTGTCGCAGGCCGATCTGCTTCTGCCGCTCGATCACGCCAAGCTGCCCAATCTCAAAAACATCGACCCGGCCTTCCTTGATGTGGCCTATGATCCGGGCCGCAAATGGTCGGCGCCCTATACCTGGCTGGTGCTCGGTATCGGCTATCGCAAGTCGAAAATGCCGGCGGGCTTCAAGCCGGATTCGTGGAAATACCTGTTCGATTCCGATCAGTTCAAAGGTCGTATCGCCGTCCTGTCCGAAGCCGGGGACATGATCCGTCTGGGGGCCAAATATCTGGGCCATTCTGTCAATGGCCTTGATCAGGCGACCATCGACAAGGTCACCGAAATGCTGATTAAGCAGAAGCCCAATATCAAGGCCTTCCACAGTGACGATGGCGATAAGATGCTGCTGGCGAAGGACGTTGATCTGGTCCTCGAATACAATGGTGACATCGCGCAGGCCAAGGCCGAGGACGACGATATCGACTTCATCATCCCCAAGGAAGGCTCGCAGCTCAATTCCGACAACTGGTGCATCCCCAAGGACTCGGCGCGCCCGGAAAACGCTCACCGCTTCATCAACTATATGATGGACGCGCAGGCCTCGAAGCACATTTTTGAGACCATCCTCTACCCGACGACCAATGCGGCGGGTAAGGCGCTGATGCCGGACAGCTATAAGAACAACCCCATCATCTTCCCCTCGGCCGAGGAGCTGGCGCGCTGCGAATACGCGGCCTTCGATGCTTCCAAGGCGCAGGTCTATGAAGACGCCATGACCAGGATCAAGGCCGCCTAAGACCATCTCTGCCGCAGGTGCACCTGACCTGCGGCGGTTTGTTTTTGTGTAAGGGGACCACACATGGAACAGAGCTGGCGTCAGGCCAAGGGACTTTTTGCCGCGCTGATGAGCGCGCCGCTCGTCTGGCTGGTCTTCTTTTTCTTCGTGCCGCTGGGCATTGTCTGGCTCTACAGCTTCGGCGAAAACCGCGGCCTGATCGACATTGCCTTCACGGGGACGTGGAGCAACTACGCCAAAGCGTTGGAGCCGCTTTATCTCGGCATCTTTGCCAAGTCCCTGTGGGTGGCGGCCCTGACCACCTTCCTGTGTGTGGTGATCGGTTTTCCGGTGGCGCTGGCCATCACCTTTGCGCCGGACAAGTGGAAACCGTGGCTGTTGCTGCTGGTCATGCTGCCTTTCTGGACCAATCTGCTGATCCGCACCTATGCCCTGATCGCCGTTCTGCGCAGCGAAGGCTATGTCAATCAGACCTATCAGTTTCTGTGGAACAATGCGTCGGGCCTGATGACGCTGATCGGGCTTCAGCCGCTGGGCACGTTTCAGCCGCTGGAGCTGCTGTACAATAATTTCGCCGTTGTGCTGGGCCTCGTCTATGTGCATCTGCCGTTCATGATCCTGCCGCTCTATTCGACGCTTGACCGGCTGGACCGGTCGCTCCTTGAGGCCTCGCTCGATCTGGGGGCCGGGCATATCCGGACGATGTTCTCCATTGTAATCCCGCTGGCCGGAGCGGGGATAGCTTCGGGTGTGCTGATCACCTTTATCCCGGCGCTGGGGGCCTATCTGACGCCGGACCTTCTGGGCGGCACGGACTCGCAGATGATCGCCAATGTGATCGAAAGCCAGTTCAAGCGCGCCAATAACTGGCCCTTCGGCGCGGCCCTGTGCTTCATTCTGGTCTATCTGACCTTTATCGGTATCGCCATTCAGGGCCTGCTCGACAGCTCGGCGAAGAAGCGGGGGATGGCATGAGCGACGCAGCCACCATGAAGGTAGTGCCTGCCAAAAAAGAGCGTCCCGGTCCGCTGGACTATATGCGCCGCTGGCCCATTCAGGCGTGGCTGATCGCGGTGACGATCTTCCTCTACGCGCCGCTGATCTCGCTGATGGTGTTTTCCTTCAATGACTCAAAGCGCAACGTGGTGTGGCAGGGCTTCACGCTGAAATACTACGAAAAGGCCCTGACCAATGCCAGTTTGATCGAGGCGTTCAGCAACTCCCTCGTCATCGCCTTGTGTTCGACCATCCTGTCGGTGATCGTCGGGGCCATGGCGGCCATTGCCCTGTGGCGCTTCCGCTTCCCCGGCCGCACGGCCTTTGATGCCGGCATGGCCATCCCCATCGTGGTGCCGGAAATCTGCATGGGCGTCGGCATGCTGGTCTTCTTTGCCAAAATCTTCCCCTGGCCGCAGGGCCTGCCGTGGCCGCTCAATCTGGGGGCCATCATCATCGCCCACGTCTCGTTCAGCTTCCCCTTCGTGGCGGTGGTGGTGCGGGCGCGTCTGGCCTCGTTCAACCGTGAGCTTGAGGAGGCCGCCAAGGATCTGGGGGCCAGCGAATGGCGCACCCTGATGGACGTACTGGTGCCGCATATCCAGCCGTCGCTGATCGCCGGCGCGCTTCTGGCCTTCACCCTGTCGCTTGATGATTTCGTCATCACCTTCTTCACCTCCGGACCCGACACTGTGACCTTCCCGGTGAAGATCTATTCGATGGTGCGCTTTTCGGTGACGCCTGAGGTCAACGCCGCCTCGACCATACTGATCGTGGTGACGGTCCTGCTCACCTTCCTCGCCTTGAAATTCCAGGGGACCAGCGCCCTGACCGCCGGCCATGGCCCCGAAAAGAAGTGACGGAGACACCTGATGTCCGAAGACAAGACCATCATCAGCTTCGAGAACGTCTCCAAGCGCTTTGGCAAGAATACCGCCGTGGACAATGTGTCGCTCGACATCAAGGAGGGGGAGTTCTTCTCCCTGCTCGGTCCGTCGGGCTGCGGCAAGACCACGCTGTTGCGCATGCTGGCCGGGTTTGAGATGCCGACCGAGGGCCGCATCCTGATCGACGGCAAGGACGTCTCCAACACCCCGCCGAACAAGCGCCCGGTGAACATGGTGTTTCAGTCCTACGCCGTCTTCCCGCATATGAGCGTGCTCGATAACGTCGCCTACGGCCTGAAGATGGACGGCGTGCCACAGGCTGAGCGCCGTCAGCGCGCCGAGGACGCGCTGGAGCTGGTCAAGCTCGGCGGCTTCGGGGAGCGCAAGCCGGACCAGATGTCGGGCGGTCAGCGGCAGCGCGTGGCGCTGGCCCGCGCGCTGGTCAAAAAGCCCCGCGTGCTGCTGCTCGATGAGCCCCTGTCGGCGCTCGATGCCAAGCTGCGCGACGCCATGCGGACCGAGCTGGCGCTCTTGCAAGAGAAGGTCGGCATCACCTTCATCATGGTCACCCACGATCAGGACGAGGCCCTGGCCATGGCCACGCGCTGCGCCGTGATGAACCGCGGCCTGCTGCAACAGGTGGCCACGCCCTTTGACCTCTATGAGTTCCCCAATTCGCGCTTTGTCGCCGACTTTATCGGCAGCGTGAACCTGTTTGAAGGGACGCTCGACGTCGATGAGCCGGACCACGCCATCATCAATACGCGCGACATCGGGCCGATCTATCTCGACCACGGCGTGACTGGGGCGACCGGCGCGACCGTCTGGGCGGCGCTGCGTCCTGAAAAGATCGAGATGGTGAAGTTCGATCACAAACCGACCAAGATGGAAGACGCCCCCGAAGGCTATAATATCGTCGCCGGGACCATCCGCCTGATGACCTATCTGGGGTCTGAGACGGTCTATGAGGTCGAACTCGACAGCGGCCGCATGGTCAAGGTGCTGCGCTCCAACCTCACCCGCTGGGATCAGGAAGACTTTACCTGGGACGAAAAGGTGTGGCTGTCGTTCAACGCCTGTGCGCCTGCGGCCTTGCTGAGTTAGAGCCTCATGCCGAAAAGTGGACACCACTTTTCGGAAAAACATGAGGCGTTAGAAATAATTAGATCCATTCGTCGGCTCAACTTAGCCGACGAATGCTCTAGGCGCTTTCCCTTGCGCCTCCCCAACGGGTTTGGGGTATAGCACCAGAGGTGGGTTCACTCTCCCTTATACCTCCCTGCCTTTGGCGGGGAGCCGGGCGGCCGGTGCCGGGGACCGCACGAACCGCCAAAGGCGGTGAGATGCGGTGGTGGGGTGATGCGAAACGTCCGCCCACGCCGATGTTGAAACTCAGAAAGCTCCCCCACCACCACATCTCACCTGTCTTCGCTTAGGCTCAGACAGGCTCGTGCGGTCCCCCTCCCCAAGCAAGTTGGGGAGGTACAAGAAAGCCGAACCTCTTCCTAAACGCTGAGGACAGGGTGACAAAAAGCGGCTCCCGACGCCGCTCAGACAGCCACGCGTCAGCAGCGGGATCACTCTCCCTTGTACCTCCCCAACGTGTTTGGGGGCCCGGAGCCGATTCGCCCTCCCTTGTACCCCCGGCTTGTTTGGGGCCCCGGAGACGGTTCACCTTCCCTTATACCTCCCTGCACGTCAGTGCGGGGAGCGACTGTGTTGGAAGTCAAGGGAGATGATGTGTCCATTTGATGCCATCGCGCAACATGGCGTTGAGGCAGGTAAGCAGTTTTCTAGC
>NZ_JAIXSV010000077.1 GCF_027484505.1 Asticcacaulis sp. | reverse complement strand
AGGGTGCACCAGCGGAAAAAACGCGCCGTACTCATCCGCCCGCCGCACGCGTTCGGTCAGGCTGAGGCGGTCATTGAGATAATAGCCCTGCGCATAGGCCCCGATCAGCAGGGTCAGTTGGATATTCGGTAAGGTCTGCCGCACCCGCGCGTGCCACAGGGGGGCACATTCCGGGCGCGGGGGATTGTCGCCACTCTTTCCCCGGCCGGGGTAACACAACCCCATCGGCAGGATGGCAAAGCGGCGCTGATCATAGAAAGCGTCCGGTGTCACCTGCATCCAGTCGCGCAGGCGCTGACCCGACGCATCGTCCCACGGAATACCTGAGGCATGGACCTTGGTGCCCGGTGCCTGACCGATGACCAGCACACGCGCGGCACGGTCTGCCGCGCGCAGCACCGGCCGCGGCCCCAAAGGCAAATGGCCCTCGCACACCCGGCAGGCAGCAATGTCGTCGAGCAGGCTCAAAATAACGTGTCCTGCACCGGGGCGGTGTCATCATCGACAATATCAAACAGGTCATCGGGCGGCGGGGCCGGATCGAAGACGGTATTGTCCAGCCAGCCCTGCCATTGCCGCCGTCCGATCATCACCGGTTCTCGGTCGTGTAGTGCGGCCATCTGGGCACGCGCCGGGCGGGTTAGTATGGTGAAGCTGTCGCCTTCCCACAGACCGGCCAGCACCAGCGGTTCGCCATCGCGGCGCGCGATGCGGTGGCGGCGACCCTGATGCCATTCGTAGAAACCGGCCACTGGCACGAGCGCGTGACGCCGCGCAAAGGCGTCGCGGAAGGTCGGTTTTTCAGCTGCGGTTTCGATGCGCACATTGAAGGTCGAGGCTTTCGGCGTCTCCTTCGCCCATCCGGGGATCAGCCCCCAACGCGCGTTCATCAGCCGTGGCCCGGCGGTGACGATGGGGTAGGCGTCGGTGGGTTTCACCACATCGTTGAGCCCCTCAGCCACCCCCGCATCGGTCATGCCGAGGCTGCTGAGAAAGTCGCGCCACGCTTTCAGGGCCAGGAATTGTCCGCACATGGGATCAGTATAGGGGGCCGCACGCCCGAAACAAGACTCGCGCCGCCCATCGTTTTTCGTTAGGGAGGGCGGCATGTCTGCACCCTTTACCCGCATCTATGACGGCGCTGAGCCGATCCGCCTCAACAAATGGCTGGCGCAATCGGGCGTCTGTTCGCGCCGCGAAGCCGATGCCTTTATCGCCGACGGGCTGGTCAGCGTCGAGGGTGAGGTCGTGCGCGATGCTGGCCGCAAGGTCGAGGCGGGGCAGAGCGTCAGCTTCAATCCGCAAGCGCAGGCCTCGCTCGATGCCAAGCTGACGGTGGTTTATCACAAGCCGGTGGGCATTGTGTCGGGGCAGCCCGAAGCGGGAGAGACCCCGGCGGTGCGCATGATCCGCCGCCCGAACCACTGGGGGCAACTTACCCAGTGGCCCAATCAGGACTCGAAGCTGGCGCCGGTCGGGCGGCTGGATAAGGATTCGCGCGGGCTTCTGATCCTCTCGGAGGACGGCGTGCTGGCCAAGGCGATCATCGGGCCGGACAGCGAACTGGAGAAGGACTATACCGTCCGGGTGCGCGGGCCCATTTTTGAGGCCAAGCTGAAATGGCTGCGGCACGGGCTGGAGCTGGACGGCCGCAAGTTGAAACCCGCTGTGGTCGAGCAGGTGGGGGAGCAGACCCTGCGCTTTATCCTTAAGGAAGGCCGTAACCGCCAGATCCGCCGCATGTGCGACATGTGCGAACTTAGGGTTCTCGACCTCTACCGCTCGCGCATCGGGCCGGTGGAGATCGGCGACCTGCCCGAAGGCCAGTGGCGATTACTGACGCCGGAGGAGCGGGCGGCCTTGCTGCAGGGGTGATGGGTGCAGGGGCCAAGCCCCTGCCCGCCGGAGGCTCTCTCTTTTGCGTTTACTTCGCTGCCCGGAAACAGGTCGCCACATGGTCATCGACCAGACCGACGGCCTGCATATAGGCGTAGAGGATGGTGGAGCCGACAAAGCTCATGCCGCGTTTTTTGAGGTCTTTAGACAAGGCGTCGGACACAGGCGTCGAGGCGGGCACGTCGCGCAGGGTTTGCGGGCGGTTGCGCTGGGGCTGACCGCCGACAAAGCCCCACAGATAGGCGTCGAAAGACCCGAACTCTTTTTGAATGGCCATAAAGGCGAGAGCGTTTTTGCGCACCGACCCAATTTTGAGTCGGTTGCGGATAATGCCGTCGTCGTGCATCCGCGTTGCTAACTCTTCGTCAGTCAGGGCGGCGCAGGCGGCGACGTCGAAATTTTTGAAGGCGGCACGGTAGGCGTCGCGCCGTTTGAGGATGGTTTCCCAGTTCAGCCCGGCCTGCGCGCCCTCAAGGATCAGCATTTCAAACAGCAGGCGGTCGTCGTGGACCGGCACGCCCCATTCGTGGTCGTGATAATGCACATAGTGCGGCTTGCTTTCATTGACCCAGCCGCAGCGTGTCTGTCCGTCGCTCATTTTTTTGCTCCTTTGGGTGCAGGTTTAGCCCATGTGGCGCGTATTAATGTCAGCATAAACGCACCCCCGACCGCAAATCCGCAAACCTTTTGCAGGCGATGTGGATTTTGAGTCACGGCCTTCATTTCCGATCCTTACGCAGCCCTGACAAATACCAAGGCCCAACATATGCCGGGCTTATGCGCGGCGATGCGTCGCCGGTCGCTGTTCGCGCAAATGCGGCCCGGCGCGAGGCAAATTGTCTCCACAGGACAAGGCCTTAAGGAACACGCCCGACACGCTGCGGCCATGGCGCGGCACAAATGCGGCGGCGCGCGGCCGAATACGGCCAAAGCGTGTTTTACCCGAAGGTGACACGCGCAGGGTGGGCTTCCCGATGGTTTACTTACCCCCCGGCCCGTAGCCTGAAACTCAGCCGGGGCGCTGTTGAGCCACACAGCTTGAACGCCCAGCACGCAGGCTTCGTCCCTTCGAAGTCACCGGCTGGTCTTTCGGTTCGCATCGGATGCGCGGACGGAAAGCGCCACGGACACATATTCAACTGGAACCGAAAGGAACCCCACCATGACCCGCTTTAACCTGACGACCAAGATCGCCGCTTTTGCCATCGCCGGTGCCGCCCTCTCCCTCACCCCGGCCCTGGCGCAGACCGCGCCTTCGACGACCCAACCTTCGACCGACGCCACGGCGACCGCCGAAGCGCCGGCCGCCTCCACCACCCTGACCGGCAAGATCGCCGCCGCTGGCCAGAAGGCCGGCACCTTCACGCTGCAAGTCGGTGAAGCCCCTTCGGCCAAGGAAATCGCCGTTGACGCTTCGGCCGCGACCTCTGACGGTCAGCCCTTCGCCATCGGCGATGAAGTGACCGTGACGGGTACGCTGAGCGCCGATCAGACGGCCCTGAAGGCCTCAACCCTGGCCAAGTCGGGCGCTTCGGCGACCACGGCTCCGGCGGACTCATCGGCTTCGGATATGTCGTCTTCGCCGTCCACGGAACCGGCTCCGGCCACCGAACCGGCCAGTAAGCCGGTTCAGTAATCTCTGGCCTTTAACCGGTGCGGTGCATCGGTCAGCCCCGCCGCCCTTGTGGGCACTGAGGGCAGATAAGGAAACCCTGTCCGGTCACGCACCGGGCGGGGTTTTACTGTTCAGAAGTGCCGGTTGACCGACAGCCACAGGGTGCGCGGCCTTAGCGGCGTATTCTGTGGCGCGGTGTCGAGCGCGAAGGGGTTACCATAGGCAAAACTGTTGCTCTTGTTGCCCGTCGCATTGGTGACGCGCAGGGCGATCGTATAGGGACCCAGATCGGCACTGCTGCTGAGGTCGAGATTGGTATAGCCCTTCATGCGGATCACCCGCGTAATACCATAGTTGAGCGGGGAGCCGTCGCGATACGAAAGCACCGCGGCATTTTCGAGCGGCAGTCCCCACAGTCGGCGACGCCACTGGGTGGTGAGGCTGACCATGTTGTGCGAAATATAGGGCATCCCTTCTTCCAGCACCTTGGGATAGAGGCGATTGGTCTTATGCAGGTTGGGATCGCTGAACTGCGCGCGCACCTGCACCGTCAGGGTGTCGCGCGGCCGCCAGCCGCCTTCGATTTCGATCCCGGTGTTGCTCCCGTCCCCGATATTAAGCGTCACGGGCAGGCCTGTGGCGCGTAACTGATCCGACTGAATATCGCGCCAGTCGATGTGGAACAGGGCCGCATCGACCCGCAGCCGGCCATCCGGGGCGCGGTATTTCATGCCCGCTTCGATACTGTGCAGGCGGTCGCCCCGATAGGTCGCGGGGATGATGGTCTTCTGCGCCGTGGTGGTATTGAAGCCGCCGGTGCGGAACCCGTCTGACGACAGAGCGTACAGCATTAATGTGGTCGAGGGCTGATAGCTCAGCATCAGTTCGTGTGTCACCGGGGTCGCCTTGATCACGCCCGTGATGCGGCCGGTCGGCGCGTAGTCCACAAGGCGGACGCGGGCGATATCGCTCAGGGTACGGTGCCGCGATTTCTGTGCCCTGAGGCCCGCTGAAACAGACCATTTGGGCGCAAAATCCCAGGTGACCTTGGCAAAGGCGGCCACGTCGTCGATGCGGTCGGAGCGGTCCTCATCATAGAGGGTGCGCCGCGTAAAGACGTCGATGAGCAGGGGGGTAAAGCTTTCTTCGCTTCGCGCCGCAAATACCCCGGCCAGCCAGCGCACCGGACGGTCGGGCGGCGACACATAGCTGGCTTCTACACTCGACAGGCGAATGGTCTGGTCTTCCTCGAAGAAGAGGACGCCCGAATTGGGGATGGTGACGTAGCGCCCGATCGGTTGCGCGTCATAGCCGGAGTGAATCTTGTGACGCAGGCGGTTGAGCGCCAGCCGCCACGTCCCCGCAGGGGTTTCGCGCGTCACGCCGACCGCCAGGTTCTGAAAGATATTGTCGTGCGGTTCGGCCAGAGACAGGGCGCGGCGGTACGGGCCCATGCGGCCCACGACGTACTGGCTGTTGGAGGAGCGCAGATCCTGCACGATAAAGGTCGAATCGAGCGTCAGGGTAGGGGTCGCCTGCCATTTGAACGACAGACGCCCGCCTGACCGTTCGGTATCGTTGCTGGCGTTCTTCGTCAGGGCCTCATCCTTGATAAACCCAGCCGATTTTTCGTCCCAGACGACGGCACGCAGGGCAGCCTCGCCCGGCAGGGGCAGGTTGATCATGCCGGTGGTCCGCCACGACGGCTTGCCCTCAGAAGCGGTGCCGAGCGCCACCCCGGCTTCGGCTTCGAAATGATCGAGTTGCGGTTTGTTGGTGACCAGCCGCACGACGCCGGACAGTGCGCCCTGGCCATAGAGGTTGCCCTGCGGTCCCTTGAGGACTTCGAGGCGCGCCATATCCACCAGCAGCAGGTCAGGATCCGGCGCGTTATAGGTGATGGGCGTATCGTCAAGATAAAGGCCGACCATCGATTGGGTGCGCCCGGTCAGCACGCTATCGGACACGCCGCGCAGGAAGATCTTGTCACGGCCGGGACCCAGATTGGTCACCGTCATGCCGGCGACGTGCGGGGCCAGGCTCGACAGGTCGGTATCATTGCCGGACAGGAGCGGTGGGGCCACCACGCTGATCCCGGCGGGGGTGTCGAACAGACGGCTGGGGTGGCGCACCACGATCAGCGGAATATCGTCATTGGATGGCGGCGGCGTGGGGCGAGCTATGGGGCGAGGTTGGGCGGAGCGCGTCTCACGCACCAGCCGGAAGGTGACGGCATCGACGCGCTCAACCCGGCATTGGCTGCCCAGGACCAGCTTTCGCAACGCGGTGTGCGCGGAAAAACGCCCCTTGAGGGCGCGCGCGGTCGCGTCGCACTGCGCCGGATCGACCCCGCCGACGGAGATACCGCTGCGGGCCGCCAGCGTGATCAGGGCTTGCGACAGGGGGGCGGCGGGAAGGTTGAAATCGTAGGCACGGTCGGCGGCGCGGGCCGCAGGCACCCCCAGCAGGGACGCGCAGAGACTAACGGTCAGAAGCCCGGCGGCGAAGATAGATGGCGTCTGGCGTCGTGCGGGCATCGACCGGTAGGAACTCAGCTATACGCCCGGCAACCGCGGTCTGCGAATCGAGGGTCAGGATGGCATTCAGCCTCAACTGTGCGGCGTCACCTTCGACGATGATCGGCTTATCGAAATACCGGTTCAGGTCGGCGGCCACGGCGGACAGCGGCTGATTGCGATAGATAGCACGGGATGATTGCCACGCAAAGGCCTCCGCCGGATCAGCCTTGGTCAGTTGCCGCGTGCCCGACGCTTCGCGGTAGGTGCCCAGATCGCCGGGCAAGAGGCGCGAGGCGGCGCTGTGGTCGGCCATTTCGACCTCACCTTCGCGCACGGCGACGCGCACCTCGCCATTGAGGCGGGCGACGTTGAACTCGGTGCCGATGTCAGTGAGGGTCAACTGACCGGTGAGCAGGCGAAACGGCTGATCGGCCTTGTGCGCTACGGTGACGGAGACTTCGCCCTTGTCCAGCGTGACGGTGCGCGCCGAGCGCGTCATTTTGACCGACAGGTGGGTGTCGGTATTGAGCCTCAGTTGCGTACCGTCGGCCAGGGTCACGGTCTGACGCTCACCCTTATGCGTGGTGTAGGTCTGAACGGACGACAGCGCGCCCGAAGCCAGCAGGAACACGCCTGCGGCGACTGCGGCCAGACCCCCGGCCCCCATGGCCATCAGGCCGAAGCGGCGCGTCAGATGGCGCGGTTTGAGGGGGTGAACCACCGGCGTGCGGGTTGGGGCGGGTTCAGTCGCATCCAGATCGCCCCACACAGTCAGGGCTTCGGCATAGGTGCGGGCATGGCGCGGCGAGGCATCGAGCCAGTCGGTCAGGGCGATGATCTCGCTTTCACTGATCACGCCCGATTGCGCCCGGATCACCCAGTCGGTCGCTTCCGCTTCGATTTTCGCGTCGATGTCCGACATGGTTTTTGGCCTCTCTGACCAGATGACACCCTGATACGCTGTTACCCGTAAAATTTCCTTCGCGGTGCGGAAAATTAATTCAGCCGCCGACTTCGGTTGAGCGCCAGAAGGTGTTTCAGGGCGCTGCTGAGGTGCTTTTCGACCGAACTGATCGAAATATCGAGCCGCCGCGCCACTTCGGTCTGGCTTAGACCCTCCAGCTTGTGCAGCCGGAAGATGTCGCGCGTCTTAGGCGGCAGGGCGTCGATGTCGTTCAGCACAGCGCGCAAAGCCTGCCGCCCGCCGACCACGGCCTCGGCGTCCGGCGCGGCGTCGGCTTCACCGGTTATTTGCGGGTTGAGCGCCTGCCACGCCTCCTCGCGCGCGTCGCGCCGCGTCAGGGTGCGGCGGCGGTTGAGCCACAGATTGTTGGCCATGCGGAAGAGAAAGGCCAGAGGCTCCTCGATCTCGCCCTCTATGCCGCCGCGCATCAGGCGCAGATAGAGGTCCTGAAGCACGTCCTCGGCGCTCGCCTCGTCGCCGCACAGCCGCGTCAGATAGCGCAAAAGCACGTCGCGTTTGGCGAAATAGGTTTCCGACAGGCGCGCGGTGGGGGTCATCGGCTCTCTGAGGCGTGATCGGGATACGAATATAAGGGCGATTTTCCTTCCCGGACAAGCCTTTATGCCCGATCACGGGAGGGCAAAGTAAAAAAATCATAAAAATTTTGCGAGACGGCATGAGGGTAAGCATTTCCGTCGGTGTCATCGCTACAGGAGGCTCCTCCGGAAGGTGACCATTCGTCCTGCGGGGGACAGTGGATACCGGGGTCTCCATCTTAAACCTGAACCGGGCGTCGTGAGTCTGCGACGTCCGGATTTTCTTCCGGTTTTCCTCTGAGCGGGACCAGTGACATGCGTTTGCTGAACATCATGCTGACGAAGGCAAAGGGGGGAGACGGCCTGATGGCGCGTCATTACCACGATGCCCTGACGGCGGAAGGGTACGATGTACTGAGCATCGGCCATCCGGACGGCATGTTGTCTGACGTGCCGGGTTTTCGTCCACTCAATAACCGTTTCATTTCGGACCCGATCTGTGCCTTGCGTCTGGCGGGCTATGCCCACAGCTTCCGCCCCGATCTGGTTATTGCGCACGGCAACCGCGCCGGTCGCGCCTGTATGCTGCCGTTCATCGGCACGCGCCAGCGCACGGTGCAGGTGCTGCACACCCCCTCCTACAAGCCGCATCTGAAAGACGTCTCCGCCGCCCTGTGCGTCAGTGGCCGCGTGCGCGAAGGCGCCGAGTCGCGTTTTCCCGATCTGCGCCTGTTCGATGTAGCCAATTTCTCGCACCTGCGCGCCCTGCCGGTGAAATCAAAGCCCAATGCCGTGCCGGTGATCGGGGCCATGGGGCGTCTGCATTCGATCAAGGGCTTTGACCTGCTGCTTGAAGCCTGTGTCGAACTGCGCGCTGCCGGTCAGCGCTTTGAGCTGCGCATCGCCGGTGACGGCCCGGAGCGCGCCGCGCTGGAGGCCCTGACCCGTCAGTTGCGCCTTGAGGACCATGTGCGTTTTTGTGGCTGGGCCGAAGACCCGCTGACCTTCCTGCATGGCGTCGATCTGTTCGTCGTGCCGTCGCGTGAGGAGTCGTTTGGTCTGGTCGTCATCGAAGCGCTGGCCGCCGGAGTGCCGGTGGTGGCGTCGGACACCGAAGGCCCGCGCGAAGTGCTGTGTGGGGGTCAGTTCGGGGCCCTGTTCCCCAAAGAAAACACCGCCGCTCTGGCACAGGCGCTGGGCGGTGTGCTGGATAACGGTTCGCAGTGGCTGCGTCGTGCCCGCGAAGCGCAGGCCTATGCCATTGAGTCCTTTGGTTTTGAAGCGGGCCGCCGCCGCCTGCGTCGCACGGTCGAGGCTTTGGCGTGATCGAACTGTGGCAGGCGGGGTTTGTGCCGCGCCCGATAGACGATGTGGCGCAAAACCCACCGCGCGCGGAGGAGGTCATCTGGCTGCCGCCGCAAGGGTCGTTTCGCTTCGTCGCCGACCCGTTCGGCCTTAAGCGTGACGAAGGCCTGACCGTCTTTGCCGAGACCTGGGATTATCGCGTCAAACGCGGTGAAATTCATTATTTTCAATATGATAATGAGCACAGGCTGATCGGTTCGGGCCCGGCCCTGATCACGCCCTTTCACCTGTCCTATCCCTTCCTTATCGAGGAAGCGGGAGACCTCTATATGCTGCCCGAAGCGCATAAGAGCGGCGTTTTGACCCTCTATCGCTGCGAGCGCTTCCCTGACCGCTGGGTGCCGGTCAAGGCCCTGCTGGAGGCGCCTGCTATTGACGCCACCGTGGTCAAGCACGACGGGCGGTGGTGGATGTTCTACGCCTTGCCGGGGGCCGAGCGGCGGGCCATGCGCGAACTGCACGTTGCCTATGCCGACGACCTGCTGGGGCCGTGGCAGCCGCACGCCGCCAATCCGGTACGGGCGGGTCTCGACACTTCGCGCCCCGGCGGCACGCCCTTTGTCCACGATGGGAGGCTGCACCTGCCCATGCAGGATTGCGTGGCGACCTATGGGGCGGCGATCAACCTGCTGCGCATCGAAACCCTGACGCCGGAACGCTTCTGCGCCGGACCGGTGGCGCGCCTGACGGGGGAGGGCCTGCTGGAGGGCTATGGGGATGGTTTTCACACCCTGTCCGGGCACGGCGGTGTGACCTTTATCGACGTCAAGCGCCTGCATCGCTCAGCCGCAGAACCGCTGATCAAGCTGCAATTCAAGCTCAGGAAGGCTCTGG
Organism: Asticcacaulis sp.; assembly: GCF_027484505.1. Taxonomy (GTDB): domain Bacteria; phylum Pseudomonadota; class Alphaproteobacteria; order Caulobacterales; family Caulobacteraceae; genus Asticcacaulis. Next base: position 3,662 of record NZ_JAIXSV010000077.1, on the reverse strand, counting down.
GGAAGCGCTAACGGCCTGCGCCAGGTCGCGCCACACGGCCTCATCCCAGAAGCGCCGCGCCTGTCCCGACGGAGACGGCAGCACCCACAGCGTCGTCTCTCCCGCCGTTTCCACCTGCCGCCCCAGCGCGATCTGCCCCGTCGGCCGCCCCAGAAAGACGCTGGCCGCCGTTTTCGAGGTAAAGGCCAGATGCCGCGGCGCATATGCTGCGATCTTGGCCCTTAAGGCTTCGGCGTCCCACGCCTCGGCCGGCAGGTCCACATCATTGCCATAGTGCGCCTTGCACAGGTCGGTCAGTCCGATCCCATAGTCGAGCAGGCGCGGATAGTCCGTCGGCGCCAGCCGTTCGGGCGTCAGACCCACCTTATGCAGGCTGCGCCAGAAAAAATTCCCCGGATGGGCATAATAGGCCTTCTTCTGGGCCGACACCCGCCCCAGCGCCGTGCCGCAAAACACCAGCTTCAGACCGGGCCGCAACAGGTCCGGCACCTTGTGCGTGTCGGGCAAAACACCGGCACGGTCCAGAGGGGTCATGGATTCCTACTCAAGATAGGGGCCTCCGGCGGGCAGGGGCTCAGCCCCTGCACCCGGAACGGACTCTTCTTATACCTCCCTGCCTCCGGCGGGGTGGTGGGGTGCTTCTTATACGTCTTAAAGGCGCTTCGCGCTTTCAGAAAGTACCCGGCACAAAGGCCGTGCCGCCCGTCTGGCCGCGATGGCGCAGATAGGCGTCGAGCAGGGTGCAACTCATCATGGCTTCGGCCACCGGCACGGCGCGGATACCGACGCAGGGGTCGTGGCGGCCCTTGGTGCGGATATCGACGTCCTTGCCGTCAATGTCGATCGACTGACGCTCGGTCAGGATGGACGAGGTCGGCTTGAGCGCCAGACGCGCCACAATCGTCTGACCCGTCGAAATGCCGCCCAATATGCCGCCCGCATGGTTGGACAGAAATTCGATACCGTCCGGGCCCATGCGCATTTCATCGGCATTCTGTTCGCCGGACAGGGTGGCGGCATTGAAGCCTTCGCCGATTTCGACGCCCTTAACGGCGTTAATCGACATCAGATTGGCCGCAAGGTCCGAATCCAGCTTGCCATAGATGGGCGCGCCCCAACCGGCGGGCACGCCTTCGGCCTGCACCTCGACCACCGCGCCGATGGAGGAACCCGCCTTGCGGATGCCGTCGAGATAGTCTTCAAATTGCGCCAGCGTGCTGGCGTCCGGCGAAAACAGCGGGTTCTGATCGACCTGCGCCCAGTCCCAGTGCGCGCGATCGATGTGGTGGACCCCCAACTGCACAAGGGCGGCGCGCACCGCGATCTGCGGCCCGATCAGAGTTTTCAGCACCTTCAGCGCCACGGCTCCGGCGGCCACACGCGCCGCGGTTTCACGCGCGCTGGAACGGCCCCCCCCGCGATAGTCGCGGATACCGTACTTGGCAAAATAGGTGTAGTCGGCGTGGCCCGGCCGGAACTGACGCGCGATTTCGCCGTAATCCTTCGAGCGCTGATCGGTGTTTTCGATCAGTACCGAGATCGGCGTGCCGGTCGTCTTGCCCTCAAACACGCCCGACAGGATTTTGGCTTCATCGGCTTCGCGGCGCTGGGTGACAAAGCGCGAGCCGCCCGGCTTGCGGCGGTCGAGCGCGCCTTGCAGATCGGCCTCGGACAGCTCGATCCCCGGCGGGCAGCCGTCGATCACGCAGCCAAGCGCCGGTCCGTGGCTTTCGCCCCAGGTGGTAACGCGGAAAAGATGACCGAAGCTGTTGTGCGACATCGATTTAGCCTTTTTTTATGCCGTGGCCTTACGGCACTTCTGCGGGGCGCGCAACTCAATCGTGCGGAACGCTCAGGCCCACTTGCGATGAAATTCGGCCAGCAGGTCCAAAGCCGGGCGCTGTGGCGTTTCAAACGCCTCAAAACGCAGGTGCAGGTCGCCCGCCGGATAACGCGACGTGGCGGGCAGGCCCAGCCCCTTGAGCGTCAGGCGGTTGTCAATGGCGTCGCTCAGATCGACCGTTTGCGGGCCGTGCGGTGTCTCGACGCGGACCTGTCCGCCCAGTCGCAGACGACGCGCATCGACGGGGACGCTGAGGCACAGATCATGGCCTTCAACGTGCAGTTCATCGCGGCGTTCGATCTCGATGCGGAAGACGTATTCCGTGCCGCCGGGGCGTGTGGCTTTCAGCCGCAGCCGCTCGCCATCCCGCAGACCGGCGGGCAGCGTCATGCGCAGCGATTTGCGGTGCATCAGGCTGCGGCCCGGCCCGGCATCGTGGATCAGCTCCAGCGGCAAGGGCACATCGGTGACGATGGGACCGCCTTTGGCTGCCACCTCAGGACTAAGGCGCAGGGGTTCGGCTGTGTCCGACAGTTCTTCTATGATTTCCGACATGTCCGGGCCATTCCTGATCTGACGCATCAGGAGGTCGCGCGCCAAAATCAACCGTCGCAGTGGGGCCTCTGAGCCGTTCAGGTCCGGGTGGGCGCGTTTGGCCAGCCGGCGAAAGGCCGCCTGCACGTCGTGGCCGCTGACCGGTTCGCTAAGACCAAGGACGCTGAGGGCTGAGGTTCGGTTCATTCTGAAGGGACAGGCGAAGGAGGTGTTGACGCACTGTGCCCGCCTATGGTCAACAGCGGGTTAACAAACCCCTATACCTCCCGGACGTGCCGAGGGTGGGGTGTCTTGCGGAGTGTCATCTCCTTCTTATGTTGAAGCGTATGCAGGATGCCCTACCACCGCGGCTTTGCGGCGCGGTCCGTCCGCATCAAACGTGTAGGTCTGGAGAAATGCTATGTCCCGTTCTGATCTGATCCCGCCCAGCCCCGACTATGCCGATGCCCACGCGGCCAATGAGGCCGATATCGACGGGGCCGAGCCGTTTGACCTGTTTGGTCAATGGTTGAAGGATGCGCGGGCCAGGGAACCGAACGACCCCAATGCCATGACCGTGGCCACCGTGGATGCCGACGGGATGCCGGATGCGCGCATGGTGCTGCTTAAGGATTTCGACCAGCAAGGCTTTGTTTTCTATACCAATACCCAAAGCGCCAAGGGTCGTCAGATACTGGGGGCGCACAAGGCAGCCCTGCTGTTCCACTGGAAATCGCTGCGCCGTCAGGTGCGTATCCGCGGCACGGTCGAAATCGTCAGTGAGGCTGAGGCGGATGAATACTTCGCCTCGCGCGCCCGCAATTCGCAGATCGGGGCCTGGGCGTCGGAGCAGTCGCGGCCGCTGGAAAGCCGCTTTGCGCTGGAAAAGCGCGTCGCCGAATATGGTCTGAAATTCGGTATCGGGACCGTGCCGCGCCCACCGCACTGGACGGGGTTCCGCATCGTGCCGACGGAGATGGAATTCTGGCGCGACAAGCCGTTCCGCCTGCACGATCGCCTGAAGTTCGAGCGCGCCGGCGACGGGTGGGTAAAGTCGAAGCTTTATCCGTAAAAAAACACGAAACGTGGAGGCCGTTCTGGCTCTTTCGTAGAACCACAGATTGCACAGATTACACAGATTTTGGTTTTCAGATTACCCTATTGGGGGGGGAATCTAAGGGCGCGCAGCGCCAATCTGTGAAATCTGTGTCATCTGTGGTTCTCAATAATGTCACAGCGTCAGTCTGAGCCCGCCGCGTGGGCGCGACTTAGGGACCTGCGCATT
>NZ_JAIXSV010000262.1 GCF_027484505.1 Asticcacaulis sp. | reverse complement strand
GTCCAGCTCCCGCGCCACCCGCTTGCCGGACAGCGAGGTGTCCGCCACCAGGGCCAGGCATTCGCGTGAGAAATCATCCACCACCGCCAGGATGCGGAACCGCCTTCCATCGCTGAACGGTACGCCTCCGGTGAGTGCCGCCTTGTCGGGCATGGCGGATTTGCGGATGTTTGTGTTGCGCGTCATTGCGCGGATGCAAACGAGTAGCAAAATTCATGTCTTATCAGCGGGCGGAGTTTCTGACTGGCACGGAGCGTCGCCGGTTCTACAGCCGGGATGATAAAGCCCGTCTGGTTGATGAAGCGTTTCGGCCGGGGGGTATGGTTGCGGCGGCGGCACGGCGGCTGGGTGTTCATGAAAGCCTGCTGTACCGCTGGCGGCGTGAGCTTTCGGTTCCGGTGGAGGCGGAGGTTGGCGATACCGGCTTTTTGCCTGTGACTGTGGCGCTGGATGATGGCCCGGCACCGTCAGTTCCGCCGCCGTCCATTTGCACCGAGCCAGCGGTTGCTGAGGATCCGCCGGTACCGGCGGTGCCAGCGATACTGGAGGTCACGCTTCCTGGCGGGACGTGTGTGCGGATGCAGGGTACTGTTGATCCGGCATTGGCGGTCAGTGTGCTGAAGGTCCTGGCGGTTCCTGGGCGGTGCTCATGATCCCGGTTGCGTCGGATGTACGGGTTTGGCTGGCGGGTGGGGTGACCGACATGCGCTGTGGGATGAATTCGCTGGCGCTGAAGGTGCAGCAGGGTCTGGGCCGGGACCCGCACGCCGGTGATCTTTACGTATTCCGTGGCCGCAGCGGCACGCTGTTGAAATGCCTGTGGCATGACGGGGTTGGCATGTCTTTGTATGTCAAGCGGCTGGAACGGGGACGGTTCATCTGGCCCGCCCCCAGCGGCGGCTGTGTTGCGATATCGGGTCCACAGTTCGCGTATTTGCTGCACGGCATAGACTGGCGCAATCCCCAACATACGGCCCGGCCCGCCCTGGCTGGATAGGGCGGCGGGGTTTGGGAAATGCGTGGGGACCTCTAGAAAAGTCGAGGATTTCTGCGGGGTTTTGGTATAATCGGGCCTATGGATGCCCCGCCCGATGACCTCATTTCTCTACGTGCAGCGCTGGCCCAAGCACAGGCCAAGGCCCTGGCTGCGGAGCAGCTGGCCGCTGCCGCGCAGGCAAAGCTGGCGGCTGTGGAGACAGATACCCAGGCCCAGATCGCCGCCCTGAAACTGCTGATCGAGAAGCTCCAGCGGGAACTCTATGGTCAACGGTCGGAGCGCAAGGCGCGGCTGCTGGACCAGTTGGAGCTGGAACTGGAGGAGCTGGAGGCCAGCGCCCGTGAGGATGAGCTGGCAGCTGAACAGGCGGCCGCCCAGACCACCAGCGTGACGGCCTTTGCACGTAAGCGCCCCTCGCGCCAGCCGTTCCCGGAGCATCTGCCGCGCGAGCGCGTAGTGATCCCGGCCCCCACCAGTTGCCCCTGTTGCGGGTCCTCCCGCCTGTCCCGGCTGGGGGAGACGGTGACGGAGAGCGCCGAGCGCATTCCCGCCTCCCACAAGATCATCCAGACCGTGCGGGAAAAGGTGAGCTGCCGTGATTGCGAGCGGATCAGCCAGGCACCGGCCCCATTCCATGCCACACCCCGGGGATGGGCGGGGCCGAACCTGCTGGCCAGCATTCTGGTCGACAAGTTCGCCCACCATTTGCCGCTGAACCGGCAGTGCGAACGCTTTGCCCGCGAGGGGCTGCCCGTCAGCCTGTCGACAGCGGCCGATCAGGTTGGCCATGCCTGTGCCACCTTGAAGCCGCTGCATACGCTGCTGGAGCGCCATGTCCTGGCAGCGGAGCGCCTGCATGGCGACGACACCACGGTGCCGGTGCTGGCCAAAGGCAAGACCGATACCGCCCGGCGCTGGGTCTATGTCCGCGATGACCGGCCCTTTGCCGGCCCGGCCCCACCGGCGGCCTTGTTCTACTATTCAAGGGATCGCAGCGGCACACATCCGCAGGAGCATCTGGGCGGATACACAGGCCTGCTCCAGGCTGATGCCTATGCGGGCTATGACCGGCTGTTTGACGCGGCCCGCAAACCGGCGCCGGTGACGGACGCGCTGTGCTGGGCCCATGCAAGACGCAAGTTCTTTGAACTGGCCGACATTGCCACCAAGGCCCGTCGCGGTGCCAAGGCAGCGGAAATCTCGCCTGTCGCCCTGGAGGCCGTGAAGCGTATTGACGTGCTGTTCGATCTGGAGCGCACGATCAATGGTTCGACCATCGATGAACGGCTGGCCATCCGGCAGACGAAGGCCAAGCCGCTGGTCGATGAACTGGAAAGCTGGATGCGCCAGCAGCGCGCCGCAATGTCCCGGCATGCCACCGTCGCCAAGGCTCTGGACTATATGCTGACCCGCTGGGAACGGTTCGCCCGGTTCCTGACGGATGGCCGTCTCTGCCTGACAAACAATGCCGCTGAAAGAGCGTTGCGCGGTGTGGCCCTGGGGCGGCGGGCATGGATGTTCGCTGGCAGCGACCGCGGCGGCCAACGCGCCGCGTTCATGTACAGCCTGATGGTCACTGCCAAGCTCAACGACATCGACCCCCAGGCCTGGCTGGCCGATGTCCTGGCCCGCATCAACGATCTGCCCCAAAGTAAGCGTCAGCTGTTATCCGCAGTGTTTTTCCTTTTGAGACGGGTCGCGGCAGCGTTTCTGCGTCTTGCGATGCGGCTGAGGGCATATTGCATTGGGAGTTCGTCGATGGTGTCGGGATCGTACTCATCGATCCATTCGGCGATCTCGGCATGATCGGGATGGTCCGGGTCGGCCAGGACGGCGAGCATGTCGTAGAACCCCGGGATGCCACCGCAATCCTCTGGCGGCGCATTGCGCTCACCGCGGAGATAGCGGGGATATTCCAGGTCCGGATCGCCCTGGCGGACACGGGTGACGATCAGCCGATGTTCCCAATTGTCGCCGAAATCATAGAGATAATCGATATGGGTTCGGCGGGGTTTCAGGATGTCACGCAGGCGGGCCTTGGTGGCGTCATGCAGGGGGCCGGTTCCCCAAACCTGCCGATCCTTTCGGACATCAGCGCGTTCGCACTCCGATGCCAGAAGTGTTTTTTTTGGTGCTGAACCCCGCCTTCAGCGTAAGCGTCAGCTGTTCCCCGCGTCTTTTTTGTTTTTGAGACGTTTGGCGGCGGCGTTTCTGCGGTTTGCGATACGGCTGAGGGCGTATTGCATTGGGATTTCATCGATGGTGTTGGGATCATACTCGTCGAGCCATTCGGCGATTTCGGCATGATCGGGATGGTCTGTGTCGGCCAGGATGGCCAGCATGTCGTAGAACCCTGGGATGCCGCCGCAATCCTCCGGCGGCGCATTGCGCTCTCCGCCGAGATAGCGAGGATATCCCGTGTCCGGATCGCCCTGACGGACGCGGGTGATGATCAGCCGGTGTTCCCAATTGTCCCCGAAATCATAGAGATAATCGATGCGGGTGCGGCGGGGCTTCAGGATATCGCGCAGGCGGACCTTGGTGGCGTCATAAAGGCGACCGGTTCCCCAATCCGCGTCGGTGGGCAGGCCATAGCGCCGGTCGTCCAGGGAGAATTCCCAGAGATGATAATCGAACCAGCCCATGGCGACCTGGACGATGTCGTGCAGCACCTTCAACGTGACGGAGGTGGGCACCTCCAGTTCACGCCAGATCAGGGGATCACTGTCCTTCAACTCGATGCGCAGAGTGGCGATCTCGTGGAAGGATACGGCACCGGGGGATGGGTCGGCCTGGCTCATGCCGGCGATTGTAGCGCCGGTTCCCGCCAGTTCCAGGGGAGAAGTTCGTCCAGCCGATTGATCGGGTGGCCCCTGGCCATGCGGTCGATGGCATCGGCCAGCCAGGCCTCCGGGTTCAGCCCGTTGAGCCGGGCGGTCTCCAGCACGGTGTAAAGGTCGGCCGCCCGCTTGCCGCCGGCCTCCGAGCCCAGGAACAGAAAATTCTTCCGTGTCAGGGCAATGGTGCGCAGGCTGCGTTCGGCCGGATTGTTATCGATGCCGATCCGGCCGTCCCCGGTATAGAGCAACAGCGCCGTCCAGCGGCCGAGCGCATACTGGATGGCCTTGGCCAGGGCGGTCTTTGCCGACAGGCGGCCAGCCTGGTTTTCCAGCCACACCTTCAGGTCGGCCAGCATCGGCACGGCCAGGCGTTGGCGGGTGTCGCGGCGCTGATCGGCCTTCTGCCCGGTGATCTCCGCCTCGATGGCATAGAGGGCGGCGATCCGTTCCAGCGCCTCGCCCGCGACCGGGGAGCCCGTCGCCTCAAACAATTCGTGGAATTTGCGGCGCGCATGGGCCCAGCAGGCCGCATGCCGGATGGCAGGCACCCCATCGCCCGCCCCATCCCCCGGATTGGGCGGCGCGCGGGTCAGGGCAATATAGCCGCTGAACGCGTCGGCCTGGATCACCCCCTTGTAATCGGCCAGATGTTCGCGCGGCCGTTCGCCCTTGCGGTCGGGGCTGAACCGGTACCAGGCCGCCGGTGCCCGATCCCCGCACCAGGGCCGCTCATCCACCAGATAGGTCCAGAGCCGACCCGTCCGGGTACGCCCCTGTCCTGGTGCCAGCATCGCCACCGGCGTGTCGTCGGTATGGATGACCGGAGCACCCCGCACATGGACCCCGATCCGCTCGGCCAGCGGTGCCACCCACCAGGCCGCGTGCCCAACCCAGTCGGCCAGGGTGGCGCGTTCGATCTCGATGCCCTCGCGGCCCAGCATCGCCGATTGCCGGTAGAGCGGCAGACCATCCAGATATTTGCCCACCACCACCTGGGCAATCAGCCCCGGACCCGGCCGCCCGCGCGTGATCGGCAGATCGGGCGACGGGGCCTGCACAATGGTGGAACAGGTCCGGCAGGACAGTTTCGGCCGCACATGCCGGATCACCTTCAGCCGCGCCGGAACCTTCTCCAGAATTTCGGTCACATCCTCGCCCAGGGGCGAGAAATGCCGCCCGCCGCAGCCGGGGCAGACATCGCCCGGTGCATGCACCACATCCTCACGCGGCAGATGCGGCGGCAATGGCTGGCGCACCGGCTGTATCCGGGGCCGTTCCGGGCGGGGCTTGTCTGCCTCACCCCGCACCGGGGCCGCGGCCTCGCCTTCCTCCAGATCCTCCAGCAGCAGCTCCAGCTGCGTGATCCGACCGTCCAGCTTCTCCGACGAGGCACCAAACCGCTGGCGCCGCAACGCGGCCAGTTCCAGCCGATACCGCTCAATCAGCAGCTTGGCACCCGTCAATTCCGCCCGCGCGGAGGCCAGTTCCGCCTCCCGCTCCGCCAATGCTGCCCGCAACCGGGCAATCTCCTGGGCGCTGTCCTGCATCATCCGGGCAGTTTACCAAAGCGCCGGTCCACCGGCATCCCGCCGGACCCAATCCACCCTGAGTCACATCGCCACGGTTCTCAGCACGCCGCCTCGGGTGACCAGCTGCGCAGCGGGTTGCGCCAGTCGATCCCCTCCAGCAGCATCGATAACTGGGCCGGCGTCAGCGATACCGCCCCGTCCGCCGCCCGCGGCCAGACAAACCGGCCCTTCTCCAGCCGCTTGGCAAACAGACACAGACCCTGGCCATCCCACCAGAGAAGCTTCACCCGGTCACCGCTACGCCCCCGGAACGCATAGATCGCACCACCATGCGGATCCAGCCGCAGCATCGTCTGTACCTGGGCCGCCAAGCCATCCATTCCCTTGCGCATGTCCGTCACACCGCACGCCAGATAGACCCGCACCGGCCCGGATGGCCCGATCATCGCACCAGCACCGACAGCACGCCGCCCAACAGAGACAGATCGACAGCACCGCGCAGCCGCACCACGACACCCGATGGCAGCACAAGCTCAATCAATCCCGCGCCCACCGCATCCGCTGCTGGCACAGCAGGGGATGGACAGCGTGGTGCCACGGGCGGCACTGATGCTGGCTGCGGCAGGGCAAGGGCTTCTTGCTCGACAACCACCGGCGCGAACCCCGTCAACTCACCGCGGCGCAACTGGCCACGCCAGGTATAGAATTGCCCGCTGCCAACGCCATGCCGCCGGCAAACTGCCGACACCAAGGCCCCCGGCGCCATCGCTTCCGACAGAATGCCCAGCTTCTCCTCAACGCTCCATCGACGCCGCCGTTCAGGGCCAACCAGAACCTCGCCTCCCTTGCGACTGCTCTTACGAGCACTCCCAAGACCGTCCATTTCCAAAATCCCGACCATCCGCCACCACCAAAATCAGGGGACGGCAGAATCTCAGTTCTCAGCCCTGCCGCAAGACGGGCAACGGCTGACGCTTAC